>NZ_BAAILP010000324.1:0-669 GCF_054589055.1 Novosphingobium sp. 11B
GTCATTGCGAGCGCAGCGAAGCAATCCGGGGCAATTCAGCGCCGCTCTGGATTGCTTCGCTGCGCTCGCAATGACGATCAATGAAAATCCAAATCCCGCTCAGGCTGAGCTTGTCGAAGCCCCCTCGGCCGGGCAGACCCGGAAAACCATGATCCACTCCGTCACCCCCGCCGACTACCGCACCGACGCATCTCTGCGCGGCGCGATGCTGGCGCTCAACAACGCCCACGCCGTCGAACTCTCCTTCGCCGACGAAGCGCGCATGGCGATGCTGGTGGAGGAGGCATTCCTCGCCGCGCGGATCGGAAGCCTGGACGCCCTACTCCTCGCCTTCGCGCCCGGGGCCGCATACGACAGCGCCAACTACCGCTGGTTCGAACGGCGCTATGCCAGTTTCGTCTACGTCGACCGCGTCGTCGTCGCCCCGGAAGCGCGCGGTCGGGGCCTGGCTCGCCAACTCTACGCCCGCCTCTTCGAAGCGGCCCGCGCCGCGGGCCACGAGCGCGTGGTCTGCGAGGTCAATTCCGATCCGCCCAACCCGGCTTCCGACGCCTTCCATGCCGCCCTCGGCTTCACGCCCGTCGGCGAGGCACTGCTGGAGAACGGCAAGACGGTGACGTATCTCTCGCTGGAGCTGTCGTGGGGGGGGGGGGGGGGGGGGGGGGGGGG
>NZ_BAAILP010000324.1:926-30380 GCF_054589055.1 Novosphingobium sp. 11B
CGAAGCCGCCGTTTCCACTCTCAAGGCCGATATCGCCGCCTTCGTAGAGAACGGCACCCTCCCCCCAGCAGATCGCCGCGCGAACCGCCTCTGGACATATCCTGAGCTGCGGATCACGTATCGCGGCACCGAACTCAACGCCCGCGCCTCGCGCGCGTTCGGGCGGCTCGAGATGGCCGGCACATACGCCACCACCGTCACCCGCCCGCACCTCTTCGCCTCCTACCTCGAGGAACAGCTCGCGCTGATCGAGGCCGAGTACGAAGTGGAATTCGAGGTCGCCGCGTCCACGCAGGAGATCCCCTTCCCCTACGTGCTCGAAGGCGTATCGGTCGGCACAGTCACCCCGCAGGAACTGGCGAGCCACTTCCCCAGCACCGAACTGGCGATGATCGGCGACGAGATCGCCGACGGCACCTTCCTCGCCGCCGAGGACGAACCGCACCCGCTGGCCCTGTTCGACGGCCTGCGCACCGACTTCTCCCTCGCGCGCCTGGCGCACTACACCGGCACAAGCCCGGACCACTGCCAGCGCTTCGTGCTGTTCACCAACTACCACCGCTATGTGGACGAGTTCGTGGACTGGGCGGGCACGCAAGTCGGCTCGGACGGCTATGTCGCGCTTTCGGGCGCCGGCGGCCTCTATCTCGACGCGCCGGTTGAGAACGCGCGCGCACGCCTGTCCGACACCGCATGGCGCCGCCACCAGATGCCCGCCTACCACCTCATTCGCAAGGACGGTTCGGGCATCACGCTGGTCAACATCGGTGTCGGCCCGTCCAACGCCAAGACCATCACCGATCACCTCGCGGTGCTGCGCCCCGAGGCGTGGCTGATGATCGGCCACTGCGGCGGCCTGCGCGAAAGCCAGCGCATCGGCGACTACGTGCTCGCCCATGCCTATCTGCGGGACGACCACGTGCTCGACCCGGTGCTGCCGCCCGAGATCCCGCTGCCCGCCATCGCCGAAGTGCAGCTGGCCCTGGCGCAGGCGGCCGAGGTCGTCAGCGGCGAAGGCGGCGCGAACCTCAAGAAGCGGATGCGCACCGGCACCATCGTCACCACCGACGATCGCAACTGGGAATTGCGCTACACCGAGTCCGCCAAGCGCTTCTCGCTGAGCCGCGCGATCGGCATCGACATGGAAAGCGCCACGATCAGCGCGCAGGGCTACCGCTTCCGCGTACCTTACGGGACGCTGCTGTGCGTCTCGGACAAGCCGCTGCACGGCGAACTCAAGCTGCCGGGCCAGGCCAACCGCTTCTATGAAGAGGCGATCGCCAGCCACCTCAAGATCGGCCTCATCACCTGCGACCTGCTGCGCGAACAGGGTGACCGCCTGCACTCGCGCAAGCTGCGCGCGTTCAACGAGCCGCCGTTCCGGTAGGAAACAGCCTACCGGGCCAGAACACGAAGCCGACCGTCGCGACCTGAGCGGCGGTCGGCTTTTTCGTTGCGCCTGCAGAAAAGCGGCGGACGGCTACTCTCCCTCGCGGGATATATTCGTGATACGCCGCTTAACACGCAGAGAGCCTGCAGAATTTCGCTACGCGCACTCGCGCGAATGTTCTGGTGGTTGGTAATTTTATGCCCGCATTCCGAAACGACGATAGGCTCAAGCGCAATCTTATTCCCAATGTCATCGCAAGCCTTCCAAACGGCCACAGAACATTTACTTTCGCGAATAATCCTGCATTCAATATAGAAACTGAATTCGATTAACTTATTTTCAATGAAACATATGTGAAATGAATTTCAGGTATATTTCACGTTTATTTCCAATATTGAAATAGATGTGATCGATATACAACGCCATCAATTCATTATCCGCACATCGATGATTATATGATGACAGCCTGATCCTTACGGGAGCAGACGCATTCGCCTGCTTCCGGCGTCGAGGATTTCGCACCGCCGGAATCTGCGAAAGGAGCATCAATGACCCCCCACATGAAGCGTTTGCTTCTGGCTTCGACCCTGCTGATGGGCCTGCCTGCGGCAGCGCACGCGCAGGACGAAGCGCCCTCCGCCACGGACGCGGCCGACACCGGCGACGCGATCATCGTCACCGGCTCGCGCCTGCGCAATGCCAACCTCGAGCAGGCCGCGCCGATCATGGCCGTGACCGCCGCCGAGATGAAGGCGACCGGCCAGGTCAACGTCGAGAACGTTCTGAAGGAAATCCCGCAGCTGGTCCCCGACCAGACCGGCGCCTCGAACAACCCGGGTGACGGCGTCGCCACCGCCAACTTGCGCGGCCTCGGCGCCTCGCGCACGCTGGTGCTGGTCAACGGCCGCCGCTACGTCTCGTACGACACCAACCAGATCGTCGACCTCAACACGATCCCGACCGCCCTGCTGGAGCGCGTCGACGTGGTGACCGGCGGCAAGTCGGCCGTCTACGGTTCGGACGCGGTCACCGGCGTCGTCAACTTCGTGACGAAGCAGGACTACGACGGTATCCAGGCCAACGCCAACTACCGCCTGACCGACGCGGGCGACGGCGCGCAGTACACGGGCGGCATTCTGGCGGGCAAGAACTTCGCGGACGGGCGCGGCAACATCACCGTCTACGGCGAGTACAGCCAGCGCAAGGCGATCACGCAGGCATCGCGCAGCTACACCAAGACGGCCATGACCGACGGCGACGATGGCACCCTCGTCGCGGGTGGCTCCTCGTCGATCCCGGCGACGCGCATGAATCTGGGCGGCACCAACTACAAGTTCGGGCAGGACGGCAGCTATTCGGCCTACGACAGCAGCACCGACGCTTACAACTACGCGACCGAGAACTACCTGCAGGTCCCGCAAAAGCGCGAACTCGTCTTCGCGCAGGCGCACTTCGACGTCAGCGACGCGCTGACGCTCTATGCCGAGGGCCAGTACGTCCACAACCGCGTCAAGAACCAGCTAGCGCCGACCCCGGTGACCGGCAGCTTCTCGATCGACAACGACAGCTCGTTCCTCTCGGCCGACAGCCAGGCGCTTCTGCAGGGCTACGACACCGACGGCGACGGCTACACCACCGCCAACATCTACCGCCGCCTGAGCGAGATCGGCGACCGCGTACAGGTCACCGACAGCAAGGCGGTGCGCGGCCTGATCGGCGCGCGCGGCGACATCGGCCACGACTGGAGCTACGACGTCTACGCCAGCTTCTCGCGCACCCGGCGGACCGAGTACCAGTACGGCAACATCTCGCGCAGCCGTCTGCAGCAGGGCCTGCTGACGACCTATGACGCCGACGGCAACCTCGTGTGCACCGACACCAGCAACGGCTGCGTGCCCGTGAACATCTTCGGCGAGGGCAACATCAGCGACGCGGCGGTCGACTTCCTGTCGATCGACACCGTCAACCGCTCGACCATCACCGAGAAGGTCGTCAGCGGCGCGATCAGCAACAACAACCTGTTCGACCTCGGCGCAGGCCCGGCCGGTTTCGCGTTCGGCGCCGAGTACCGCTCCGAGCACGGCAGCTACAACCCGGACGAACTGCTGTCCTCCGGCGACGTCGTCGGCTTCAACGCCAGCGACGCGACTTCGGGCGGCTACAACGTCAAGGAGCTGTTCGCCGAAATCGACGTGCCGCTGATCGCCGACAAGCCCTTCATCGAGCGCCTCGAATTCAACGGCGCGGCCCGCTACTCGTACTACTCGACGGCGGCCAAGTCGGTGGGCACCTTCTCGGCCGGGCTCGTCTACGCGCCGATCAAGGACATCAGCTTCCGTGGCCAGTTCTCCCGCGCGGTGCGTGCGCCGACGGTGAACGACCTCTATAGCGGCAGCTCGCAAAACTTCGAGACTGCGACCGATCCGTGCTCGACGCCGGACGCGACGAGCTACTCCAACCTTTACGCCGCCTGCGTCGCCTCGGGCGTCGCCGCTGCGGACGTGGGTAACGACCAGTACAACGCCGCCGCGACCCAGATCGAAAGCTACAACGGCGGCAACACCAAGCTGCGCGAGGAGACCGCGAACACCTACACCTTCGGTGTCGTGCTCCAGCCGCAGATGATCCCGGGCCTGTCGATCACGGCCGACTACTATCACATCAAGATCGACAACTTCATCACCGCCGTCGGCACCGCCAACCTGCTCACGGCCTGCTACGGCGACGCAGGCAACAACTACACGTCCTACGACAGCAGCACCTGTTCGCTGCTGCCGCGCGACAGCACCGGCACCATCGTCGGCGCCATCGACAACCTGAGCAACACCGGCGGCGTCAAGACCGACGGCATCGACTTCGACGCGCAGTACACCATCCCGCTGGCGTTCGGCCGCAACAACTCCAGCAAGCTGAACCTGCGCGTCGCGGGCTCCTACCTCATGAACTGGACGTTCCGCCCGATGGCCTCGCTGCCCGACCTCGTGGTCGACTGCGCGGGCAAGTTCGGCCTTAGCTGCAGCAACGTCTACGCCAAGTGGCGCCTCAACAGCCGCGCCACCTGGTCGACCGAGGACCTGAGCGTGTCGCTGGCATGGCGCCACCTCTCGGCAGTGGACGACGACACCGGCGGCTATGCGGTCGACCACATCCCGGCCTATAACTACTTCGACCTCAGCGCGAGCGTCGACGTGGCCAAGCGCTTCACCTGGAACATCGGCATGAACAACATGTTCAACAAGAAGCCGCCGGTCCTTGGTGACAACCAGGAGCAGTCAAACACCTATCCGTCGACCTACGACGTCTACGGCCGGACGTTCTTCACCGGCATCACCGTCGACTTCTGATCGAAGGCGCAGGGGCGATGCGAATCGCCCCTGTCCACCGGGAATGGATGCGTCCTTGCGGTACTCGCCGCAGGGGCGCTTCCGCTCGCCTGAATGAAATATTGATGAAATTGCAGGTTCAAGTTCGCCCCATAGCGTCCGGGGCATGCCAAAGCCCTCCCAGACTTCGACTTCAGGTACCGCCGGCACTGCCGGGATCAACCGCCTGATCGCCTCCGCCTTTCGCGTCCGCCTCGTCAGCGACGTGCCCGAAAGGCTGGCCCGATCCCCGCTGCCCTACCGACCCAACGCCAAGCGGCGCGAGCGGATCACGACCATCCAGCGGCGCGGCGTGCTGTTCATCCATGTGCCCAAGAACGCGGGCACCTCGGTCTGCCACCAGCTCTACGGAACCCAGATCAAGCACGAAACCGTGCGCTACTACGCCAGCGTCGCCCCGCGCGTGCTCGACCTTCCGAGCTTCGCCATCCTGCGCGACCCGGTCTGCCGGTTCCTTTCGGCCTTCGCCTATGCCAGCAACGGCGGCACCCGCGATCGCAAGGTCGCCCGCCCCTTCAACGCGCGCTACCGCGCGTTCGAAACCGTGGACGACGCCATCGACCACCTCGCCACCGCGCGCAGCCCGTTCGACATCGACCACATCTTCCGCCCGCAGTGCTGGTATCTGACCGACGCCAGGGGCGACTGCCGCGTCGAAAACCTGATCCCCTACGAGGAGATCGACAGCCTCGGCGCCATCATGGGGCTGGACGAACTCGACGCCCTGCCCCGCCTCAACCGCAGCAATAAAGCCGCCGCGCCGATCCGGCTCAATCCCAGCCAGGAAGCCTTCATCGAGGACTTCTACGCCGGGGATTATGCCCTGTGGCGCGGCGCCATGCGGGTCACCAGCCTGAAGTCTCGCCCTTGTTCTGCGCGTCGAGCCACTTCTTGAGCGGCGCGAAGTAGTCCAGCATCGGCTTGGCGCTCATCTGCGGCGAGCCGGTGAACGTCTTGAGCGCCTCGGGCCAGGGCTTCGACATGCCCATCGCCAGCATCGCATTCAGGTTCTCGCCGACCTTCTTGTTGCCGTAGAAGCTGCAGCGGTGCAGCGGCCCCTTCCACCCGGCCTGCTTGCACGCCGCCTGATAGAACTGGAACTGCAGAATCCGCGCGAGGAAGTAGCGGGTGTAAGGCGTGTTGCCCGGAACGTGGAACTTCGCGCCCGCATCGAACCCGTCGTCCGAGCGCGCCGAGGGCGGGGTGATGCCCTGATAGTCGAGGCGCATCTTCGTCCACGCCTTGTTGTAGTCGGCGGGCTGGATCGAGCCGTCGAAGATGCCCCAGCGATAGCGGTCGATCATCAGGCCGAACGGCAGGAACGCGACTTTGTCCATCGCCTGACACAGCAGCAGGCCGATGTCCTTGTCGGCGCCGGGGACCTTGCTCTTATCGAGCAGGCCGATCTGCACGAGGTACTGCGGCGTGATCGACAGCGCGATGAAGTCGCCGATCGCCTCGTGGAAGCCGTCGTTGGCGCCGTTCAGGTAGAGATATGGCTGCTTGTTGTAGGCGCGCTGGTAATAGTTGTGGCCCAGTTCGTGGTGGATCGTGACGAAATCCTCCGAATTGACCTTCGTGCACATCTTGATGCGGATGTCGTCCTTGTTGTCGACGTCCCATGCCGAGGCATGGCAGATCACCTCGCGGTCGGCGGGCTTGGTGATCATCGAGCGGGTCCAGAACGTGCCCGGCAGCGGATCGAAGCCCAGCGAGGAATAGAACCCCTCGCCCGCCTTCACCATGTCGAGCGGCTTCTTGCCCTGCGCCTTCAGCAGATCACCTATGTCATAGCCTAGATCACCCGCACCCTGCGGCGCGACGAGCGGGTAGACGTTGCCCCACTCCTGCGCCCACATGTTGCCCAGCAGGTCGGCGCGGATCGGGCCGGTGCGCGGCTGCACGGCATCGCCGTACTTCTCGTTCAGCTTGCGGCGCACGTAAGTATGCAGCGCCAGATAGAGCGGCTTGGTCTCTTCCCACAGGCGCTGGGTTTCGGCGGCGAACTGCTCGGGCGTCATGTCGTAGCCGGAGCGCCACATCGCGCCGACGTCGGCATAGCCCAGCTCCTTCGCGCCCTGGTTGGCGATGCCGACCATCTGCGCGTAGTCCGCTTTCATCGGCTTGCCGACATTGTCGTGCCACGAGGTCCACATCTCGGCGAATTCGGCCGGGCTATGCTGCAGGTTGCCCATCTCCGCCTCGATGTCCGAACCGTTGATCGGCTTGCCGTCGAGCGTGCCCTTGCCCTTGCCGTAAGCGGACGACAGGCGCGTGGTGATCTCGCTCAACTGCGCCGCCGCGCCGGGCGTGTTGGGCGCGGGCAGGACGATGCCCTGACGCAGGATGCCCAGCTTGCGCGACACGTCCGCATCGAGACCGGAAACCTTCGCGAACTTCGCCGCCTCGACTGCGTACTTCACCTGCTTCTCGGTGAGGTCGCCGTTGGACTTCGCCGCCAGCGCGTCGGTATCCTCGGTGATGTAGGTGTAATTGACCCAGTTCGCCTGATTGTTACCCAGCGAGAAGTCAAACAGGTCCTTCTCGGCATCGGCGACGAACTTCGCGGCACCCTCTGCCGTCTGCGGGTAATCCTCCGCATGGGCCGGGACGACGGCGAACGAAAGGCTTGCAGCCAATGCGGCAAGCGCGGTGGAGGCGAATTTCATGGGGGGAACCTCTCTGAACCTTTGAATGGCCGCGAGACTAGTCGCCCCTCGCGCGGGATCAACCGCTGGCGGACGAATATCCTCGGCCACGAGTGCAGCAACGCATCGCCGCCATGCGATCAAAGGAGTGGCCGGGCACACTGAAGCGAGGTTTTGCGACCATGCTGCGGGCTGCTTCCATCAAGCAAGGGGGACGCTCGCTCCACATGCCGATCCATGTCGTCTACGCCACGCCGGAAGGCCGCTCCCGCATGAAGCCCGTGACCATGGCGGGCGGCCTGTCCTACCTCGACCCGCCGCGCCCCGCGCTGGGCTGGCGCACGGTGATATGGGAAGGCCTCGCCTTCACCGACATCTTCCACACCGCCAGGGACTTCGGCAGCCTCCAGACGATCCTTGAAGGCCGCCTCACCATTACCGTGACGGATGGAGACCTGCGCCGCGTGACCGGCGGCCCCGGCGACGCCTTCGTCTTCGTCGACACGACCGGTGACGGCCATGAGGCCTCCCGCCCGGACGACGCCACCTTGTGTGCGATCAACATCCGCTTCGCAGACGACTGGGCCGCCCTCACCGAAACCTTCGACGGCTGGCCGGAAGAGGCCGTGCCTTTCGCCTGAAACATCCGCACCGTCATTGCGAGCGCGGCGAAGCAACCCAGAGCCGCTCGGTGTTGCCCTGGATTGCTACGCTGAGCTCGCAATGACGATAGGCGCGGTCAGCCCAGAAACCCAGCGATCGCCCTGCCGAGATCCTTGAACGTCACCGACGACATGTGATTGCCCGGCACTTCGGCATAAGTGCCCTGCGGCAGTGCCGCCGCGAGGTCCTGCGCCGAGCCGTTGTCGTGATCGTCCGCGCCGCACACGCACAGCGTCGGCATCGTCACTTGCGCGATGGCGTCGGGCGCGGTGTCGTCCACCGAGCCAAGCAGCAGCCGCGCGGCCACGCGGTCGATCTTCATCGACTTCATGAAAGCCTGCGCCACGAACGCCTTGTCGCCGCGCTCGATGGTCCCGAAGCGGTCGATGGCGTCGACGAAATGCGCGCTGCGCTTCGCCCAGCCAGACAGGCCCGTCAGCCCCATTCCGCCCAGCACCAGCCGCTGCGGCGCCAGCCCCGCCAGCACGCCGCGCACCACCGTCCGTGCGCCCAGCGAAAAGCCGCCGAGGTCGTATTCCGAAAGGCCCAGCGAGCCGATCACCGCCTTGAGATCGCGCACCAGCACGTCGGACGGATAGGCATCCGCATCGTGCGGGCCGTCGCTCTGCCCGTGAGCGCGCAAGTCCGGCATGAACACCTCGAAGCCCGCATCGGCGAGGATCTTGGCATTGCCGAACTTGATCCAGTTCACCTCGGCGCTGGAGAACAGCCCGTGCAGCAGCACCAACGGCCGTCCGCCGGTATCGCCCATGGTGTGCAGGGCGAGCTTCGCCCCGCCGAAACCTTCGACGAAATCGGTCTTCACATCGCTCACAGGCAAACTCGCTTTCCGGTCATTCAGGCGGCTCGAGACCGGCGGCCTTCCATCGGTCCATGACGCCCGCATTCTCGGCGCTCGTCATGCCGGGCAAGTGCCGCACGTCGGTCCATGCCGTCAACATGCTTTCGGTCGCATAGTTCTGGCTCGGGCGGAACGGCGCGGGATCGTCGAAACTGCCGACGGTCAGGTCGATGTTGTCCCCGTCCAGAAATGCGAAGCCCAGCGGCGTGCCGCACTGCGAGCAGAACGGCCGATGCGCGATCGGCGATGAGGCGTACCAGTCCGGCTCCGTCTCCCACCGCACCGCGGACTGCGGCGCATTGACGAACGCGATCGACACCCCGCCGGTCGCCCGCTGGCACATGCGGCAATGGCACAAGTATGCCTTGTCGGGCTCAACCTCGGCGCGGTAGCGGATGCGGCCGCACTGGCAGCCGCCGGTCATTGCCCGCGTCATGACGCCGGCTCGGGCGCCAGCGGCCGGATATCGCCGCCAATGTGCCGCATGAAGTCGGCCTTGCCCAGCGGCACGCCCTTCATCCGCAGGATCGCGTAAGCCGTGGTCAGGTGGAAGTAGAGGTTGGGCAGGATCCAGTCGTCGAGATAGCGCTGCGCGGGCAGTTCGAGGTAAACGCCCATTCGCTCCAGCACGATCCGTTTGGCTTCGGGCGTGACGGCCGCGACTTCCGCCGACAGCAGCGCGATCGTGTCCGCCAGCACCGCGCGGGCTTCTGCCCAGTCGACCACTGGCTGTACTTCGTTGGGCAGGTCCGCGCCCCGGCTCCAGGCGACGAACTGCAGCGGCTGCGTGCAGGTTCCCGCGACCTGCCAGGCCAGCGGATGCATGTCCCCGGCCAGCCGCGCCGCCGCCAGTTCGTCAAGCGCGACACCCGCCTCTGCCGCCCATTCCTCGGCTTTGTCGAGCACCGCCGACAGCGTCTCCAGCCGGGCGGCGAGCAGTTTGAGGGCGTTCTTCGTCTCGGCGGCGTCCATGCAATCCTCCATCCCGGTGTCAGGTGAAGGTTAGGTGGCTACCGCCGAGCCGATTGCAAGCGCGCCCCTCAGCCCTTCTTGAGGTGGCGGCGGCCTAGCAGTTCCGCGATCTGCACCGCGTTGAGCGCCGCGCCCTTGCGCAAGTTGTCCGACACGCACCACAGCGCCAGGCCGTTGTCCACGGTCGGGTCCTCGCGCACGCGGCTGACGTAGGTAGCGCCGTCACCCACCGCCTCGATCGGAGTGACGTATCCACCGTCCTCGCGCTTGTCGACGAGCATCACGCCCGGCGCCTCGCGCAGGATGTCCTGTGCTTCCTCGGCGCTGATCTCGTTCTCGAACTCGATGTTGAGCGCTTCGGAGTGGCCGACGAAGACCGGAACGCGCACGCAGGTGGCCTGCACCTTGATCTTGGGGTCGAGAATCTTCTTGGTCTCGACCACCATCTTCCACTCTTCCTTGGTGGAGCCGTCGTCGAGGAACACGTCGATGTGCGGGATCACGTTGAAGGCGATCTGCTTGGTGAACTTGCGCGGCACGACCGGGTCGGCGACGAAGATCGCGCGGCTCTGCTCGAACAGTTCGTCCATGCCCGCCTTGCCCGCGCCGGACACCGACTGGTACGTCGCGACGACGACGCGCTTGATCTTCGCCTTGTCGTGCAGCGGCTTGAGCGCGACGACCATCTGCGCAGTCGAGCAGTTGGGGTTGGCGATGATGTTCTTGGCCTTGTACCCGTCGATCGCCTCGGGGTTCACCTCGGGCACGATCAGCGGCACGTCGGGGTCCATGCGGTAGAGCGACGAGTTGTCGATGACCACGCAGCCCTGCGAGGCCGCCTTGGGCGCATAGATCTTCGTCGCGTCCGAACCCGCGGCGAACAGCGCGATGTCCCACCCCGTGAAGTCGAAATGTTCCAGGTTCTTCACCTTGAGCATACGGCCGGTATCGCCATACTCGACTTCGGTGCCCACAGAGCGCGAGGAAGCCACGGCGGCGATCTCGTCCGCCGGGAATTCGCGCTCGGCAAGGATGTTGAGCACTTCACGGCCGACATTCCCCGTCGCACCGACGACGGCAACCCGGTAACCCATGGCAAATTCCCTTTAAAGGCGCCCGGGCAAGCGGACGCAGATACGCCGCGCGGGTTACCCGTCCACGCCCCTCAGGGCAAGCTGCGAAGGTTCCGGACGATCCAGCGTCAGGCAAACGCTGCGGTTGCGGAAGGCTCGGACACCTGCGGGCGCAGGAACGGCTGACGCTTCCAGTACGTCAGCGAGCGCCATATCCATTCGAGCGGCCCACTGAGGAAGAACCGCAGCCAGACATTGGCGAGGACCAGCATGACCACATCGATCACCGTCGCCGCTATCGCCAGTTCGGTCCAGCCGAACTTGCCCCACAGCCCCAGCCCCCAAGGCGCGAAGACGAACCACAGCGTGACGATGCTGGTGAGAATGTAGATCGAGAACGCCATCCGCCCCGCCGCCTTGAACGGCGAAAGCACCGTGCGCCCCGCCTGCGTCTTCATCAGCAGGTTGAACAGGCCGACATGCCCCACGGTCACGGCCAGCCTCGCGAACTCACCTGCGATCGTGCCCGGTGTCGGCCAGGGCGTGAACTTGTAGATTTCCGCCACGTCCCAGGCCCGAAGGCCGCAGCCGACTCCATATGCGACGATTGCCAGTCCGGCGTAGAACCCCATCGAGCGCCCGCCCTGGATTACCCCCCACTTGAACAGGGCCATGCCGAGACACATCGCCGGCACCGCCTCCAGCATGGTAAAGAACAGGCCATTGCCGTCGCCGAAAACCTTGTTCCAGATGAACCAGGCGAACATCACGTATTGATGCGGCCATCCCGCCCGCGCCTTGCGCTCGGCATCGATGGCGACCTGCGCTTCCTTGCTGGGCGGCTTGGAGAGGTCATGCGCGTCCACCTTCTCCTGCCATTTGTCGAGCGTCTTCTTGTCCTCGCCCGAGAGCTTCACGCCTTCGGCGCGCTTCTTCTGCAGCGCTTCGACCTTATGGATACGCTCAACCCGCTCCTGATAGCCGATCACGCCGCCCCCGCCCGGCCAGCCCACCGCCATGAGCGCGGCGAAAGCCATGCCCATCGCCAGCAGCACCTTGGGCGGGGTCTTTCGAAACGGAAACAGCAACAAGGCGCACAGGCCGTAAGCAAGGAGAATGTCACCCACCCAGCCGATCACGAAGATATCGATCAAGCCGAACAGGACGAGCAGCAGATTGCGGCGATAATAAAGGTCGGCGACCGCCACCGGATCGTCCGGCTTCATCGCCTTGGCCGTGAAGACCAGCACGCCCGCGCCGAACAGCAGTTCGAACAGCCCGCGCTGCGTACCCTCCCAGAATATCTGGATCGTCGCCCAGGTGGTCTGATCGGCGGCGCTCCAGGACAGTCGGCGGAAGTCGTGCATCCACGACGACACGTTGGTGCCCATGAAAGGGATGTTCATGTAGAGGATGCCGAGGATCGCAATCCCACGCATCACGTCGATCACATCGATCCGTGCACGCCCCCTGACCGGGCCGAATTCCGCCACTTCCCCCGCCATGACTGCCCTCACCAGTATTCTGACGGGATCGTAAATGAGCGGCAAAACACAGTCAATTAAACGCTATTCGCCAGCTCATGACAAATACCGCCACATTGAATTACTTGACCATCAACACACTGAGAACCTGACCGAAACTGCGGATCGATTTGGACAACGCAAATCTCACTTCACTATCGAGGCGCGGCATGCGGCTATCGCATTGGCCACCCGAGTGTCGAGAAAGGCATCGTCAGATCCTTCCGCAAAAGCCTCAAGGTCGCAAATCAGCATGGGATCCGCCACCAGTTCGGCAGCTTCCAGCAAGGGCATGGACACTGTTTCACCGCGCAGGGCCTTCGACAGAAACGGCAAAGCGGCGCGAGGGTCTATCAGCGCGAGCCCATGAATGGCCTCGGCGCGCACCTCGAAGGCATCATCCTCAGCCGCCTCGGACAAAGCGGCGCGGACGTCCGGTCGATCCAGTTTCAGTTGAGACAACAGCATCACCGCCCAATCGCGATTGGCCGCGTCTGTGTGACGGGTCGCCGCAATGAGCCGCTGCAGGTTCGCTTCGCCGAACACATGGCCACCGAAACACACGTCATCGGCAATGACGGCCTGCAGAAATTCCGAAGGCGGAAAGTAGCGATCGGGCATGGCGACAGTCGGCCCACAGCGTCGGCCAAGAGCGATACCCGGCACCGATCCTCCTCCAGCGGGAAGAGGATCGGCAACCGTTAGTCAGTGCGCGGTGGCTCCGGCCGCAGCCGTGTGCGCTGCCGGCGCAGCGGCGAGTTCGTCCGCCTCGGTCCACTCAATGGCGGTGAGCGGCTCGGTCAGCGCCTTGGCCAGCACTTCATCGACGTGGGCGACCGGGATGATTTCCAGCCCCTGCTTCACGTTGTCGGGGATTTCGGCGAGGTCCTTGCGGTTCTCTTCCGGGATCAGCACCGTGGTGATGCCGCCGCGCAGGGCGGCCAGAAGCTTTTCCTTGAGGCCGCCGATCGGCAGCACGCGGCCGCGCAGGGTGACTTCGCCGGTCATGGCGATGTCCTTGCGCACCGGATTGCCGGTGAGCGTCGAGACGATCGAGGTCACCATGCCGATACCTGCCGAAGGACCATCCTTGGGCACAGCACCTTCGGGAAGGTGGATGTGGATGTCCTTCTTGTGGAACACGCTCGGCTTGATGCCGTAATGCGGCGAGCGCGCACGCACGAAGCTGAACGCGGTCGAGATCGACTCGTTCATCACGTCGCCCAGCTTGCCGGTGGCCTTGATGTTGCCCTTGCCGGGCACGGTCACGCTCTCAATGGTCAACAGTTCGCCGCCCACTTCGGTCCAGGCAAGCCCGGTGACGGCACCAACTTGGTGCTCTTCCTCGCCCATGCCGTGGCGGAACTTCCGAATCCCCGCGAATTCGTCGAGGTTTTCCGGCGTGATGGTGACCGCCTTGGCCTTACCCTCGAGAATCTGGCGCAGCGACTTGCGCGCCAGCCGCGCGATCTCGCGCTCCAGCGTACGTACGCCGGCTTCCCGGGTGTAGTAGCGGATCAGATCGCGCAGGGCTTCCTGCGTCAGCGTGAATTCGCCCTTCTTGAGTCCGTGCGCCTCCACCTGCTTGCGGATCAGGTGCCGCTCGGCGATCTCGACCTTCTCGTCCTCGGTGTAACCCTCAAGACGGATGATCTCCATGCGGTCAAGCAGCGGCTGCGGCAGGTTCAGGCTGTTCGCCGTGCACACGAACATCACGTCCGAAAGGTCGATGTCGAGTTCCAGATAGTGATCCTGGAACTTCGCGTTCTGCTCCGGATCAAGCACTTCGAGCAGCGCCGAAGCCGGATCGCCGCGGAAGTCCTGGCCCAGCTTGTCGATCTCATCGAGCAGAAACAGCGGGTTGGACTTGCCAGCCTTGCGCAGGTTGGTCACGATCTTGCCCGGCAGCGAACCGATGTAGGTGCGGCGGTGGCCGCGAATCTCGGCCTCATCGCGCACGCCGCCCAGCGACTGGCGGATGAACTCGCGCCCCGTCGCCTTGGCGATCGACTTGCCCAGCGAGGTCTTGCCCACGCCCGGCGGGCCGACGAGGCACAGGATCGGCCCCTTCAGCTTGTTGGTGCGCGCCTGCACCGCGAGATACTCGACGATGCGGTCCTTGACCTTGTCCAGCGCGTAGTGATCGGCGTCGAGGATTTCCTGCGCCGAGGAAATATCGCGCTTCAGCTTGCTCTTCTTGCCCCAGGGCAAACCCAGCAGCACGTCGAGGTAGTTGCGGATGACGGTCGCCTCGGCGCTCATCGGCTGCATCGACTTGAGCTTCTTCAGCTCGCCGACGGCCTTTTCCTTGGCTTCCTTGGAGAGCTTGGTCTTCTCGATCCGCTCGGCCAGTTCCTGCAGTTCGTTACCTTCGTCGCCCTCGCCGCCGCCGAGTTCCGACTGGATCGCCTTGAGCTGTTCGTTGAGGTAATATTCGCGCTGGGTCTTTTCCATCTGGCGCTTCACGCGGCCGCGAATCTTGCGTTCCACCTGCAGGACGCCGAGTTCGCCCTCCATGAAGGAATAGACCATCTCAAGACGCTTGAGCGGGTCGGATTCGGAAAGCACCGCCTGCTTGTCCGAGACCTTGGCCGACAGCTGCGCGGCGACGGTGTCGGCCAGCTTGGCCGCATCTTCGATATCGCCGAGCTGTTCGCCCGCGTCCTGGCTGAGCTTCTTGTTGAGCTTGGCGTATTCGTTGAACTGGTCGACGACGGTGCGCATCATCGCCTCGACCTCGGTGCCCTCGGCCTCGGTCGGCGCTATCGCCTCAACTCCCGCGACCAGCATCTCGCCCTCATCCGTGGTTTCGGAGCGCAGGGTTTCGAGGCGGGCACGGTCCTGCCCTTCGACTAGCACGCGCACGGTGCCGTCCGGCAGCTTGAGCAGCTGCAGGACGCTGGCGATCACGCCGGTATCGTAGAGGTCGTCACGATCCGGATCGTCGCAGCTGGGATCGAGCTGGGCGAGCAGGAAGATGTCCTTGTCTCCCGCCATCGCCGCCTCAAGCGCGGCCACGGATTTCTCGCGGCCCACGAAGAGAGGCACGACCATGCCCGGGAAAACGACGATGTCACGCAGCGGCAGAAGCGGAAGCAGGTTCAATGCACTTGTCCAATCATCTCGCACGGGGACTGCATCTTGGCCCAGCCCCGGCATATTCCCGCAGGATATGGGGGGTTTTGGTCGCCTTGCAATCTTTTCGAGGCGAAAGGCCGTGGAAACCCGCCTGTTCGCTACAGGAAATTACCCTCATCACGTTGCGAGGGCATCCCCAGCTAGGTCCGATTTCGAGGTATAATGGCGTGAACCGCACCGTTTCAGCGCAAGACCTTAGCGTCGGCGCGTGGTCCTTCGACAAGCTCAGGACGAGCGGGCCAGGGGCGAAGACTGCAAAAAAGAAAAGCCCAGCCCGAACCACCGCTCAGGCTGAGCTTGTTGAAGCCCCGAAAAGGCAAACGCGCTTTAGAACGGCAGCTTGAAGCCCGGCGGCAGGCCCATGCCGTGCTGGGCCTTGGCGAGTTCCTCGTTCGCCACCGAGTCGGCCTTGACGCGCGCGTCGTTGTAGGCGGCCGCGATCAGGTCTTCGAGGATCGGCTTTTCCGAGGCCACCATCAGGCTGTCGTCGATGGCCACGCCGATCACGCGGCCCTTCGCCGAACAGCGGATCTTGACGAGACCGCCGCCCGACAGCCCCTCGACCTCAAGCTGGTCGAGCTTGCCCTGGGTTTCGTTCATCTGCTTCTGGATGGTCTCGGCGGCCGCTTGCGCGGCCTGGATCATCTCTTCCATCGACTTCATCTCAACGTCTCCAATTGCGGCCGCCACCGCCGATGGCGGCCTGGCGATCTTCCTGAATGAGTTCGGCGCCGGGGAATGCCGCCAGCGTCGCCTCGACCAATGGCGAGGATCGCAGCGCCTCGGCGTCGGCAGTCTTCTTTACCTGGTGCACTTCGACGAGGGTGGGCGCGCCTTCTCCCGCGACTTTCTCGACCTGCCAGCGTTCGCCGGTCGCGGCTTGCAGGCCGCCGCGCAGAACGGCGACGATGTCCTCGTTGAAGCCCGGCGGCTGGGCATAGCGCAGCAGGCCGGGCGAAAGCTCGACCACCCGCACCTGCATGCGCATGGTGTTCGCGGCGGACATCTCACCCGCATGCTCGACATCATCGACCAGCGCTTCCCAGCGCGGCGAGATCGCAGCCGGTGACATTGCGACAGGCGCGCCCGACGCGGCACTTCCCTGCTCGGCCACAGGAGCCGCAGGCGCTCGGGAGGCGATTTCCTCCAGCTTGCGGACCAGTGCGCCGGGGTCAGGCATGTCGCTGGCGTGCATGATCCGCAGCAGCGCCATCTGCGCCGCGACGAGCGGATCGGGCGCGGACTTCACCTCGTCATGCCCCTTGAGCAGCAGTTGCCACAGGCGATGGAGTTGCCCCGCCCGCAGCGACTTAGCCCAACCCTCGATCGCCTCGCGCTCCTCGGTGGAGTGCGCTTCGGCGCTGCCGCTGACTTGCGCCACGGCGACGCGGTGGGTCAGGTCCATGAGGCCGCGCATCAGCGCGATCGGCTCGACACCGAGCGCGAACTGGTGCGCGACGAGGTCGAGCAGGTCGCCGCCCTTGCCGTCCAGGATCGCGGCGATGAGCTTGCGCTGCACGCTCTTGTCCGAGAGACCGAGCATGTCGCGGACCTTGTCGGCGCGGACCTGGCCTTCTCCATCAAGATCGGCATGCGCGATGGCCTGATCGAGAATCGAGAGGCCGTCGCGCACCGAACCCTCGGCGGCGGCGGCAACCATCGCAAGTGCCTCGGCCTCGGCCTCGACGCCTTCCTTTGCGCAGACGTGCGCGAAGTGGCCCGCCAGCATCGGCGCGGGGATACGGCGCAAGTCGAAGCGCTGGCAGCGCGACAGCACCGTGACCGGCAACTTGTCCACCTCGGTCGTCGCGAAGAGAAACTTCACGTGCGCCGGTGGTTCCTCAAGAGTCTTGAGCAACGCGTTGAAAGCATTGCGCGAGAGCATGTGAACTTCGTCGATGATGTAGATTTTGTAGCGCGCCGAGACGGCGGCATAGCGCACCGCCTCGATGATCTCGCGCACGTCGTCGACGCCGGTGTGGCTGGCGGCGTCCATCTCGATGACGTCGATATGGCGGCCCTCGGCGATAGCGACGCAGGGTTCGCACTGGCCGCAAGGGTCGATCGTCGGGCCACCCTGCCCGTCCGGGCCGATGCAGTTGAGGGCCTTGGCGATGAGGCGCGCGGTCGAGGTCTTGCCGACCCCGCGCACGCCGGTCATCAGGAAGGCATGAGCCAACCGATCGCGCTTGATCGCGTTGGCGAGGGTCTGGACCATCGCCTCCTGCCCGATCAGTTCGGCGAAGGTCTGCGGACGATACTTGCGCGCGAGCACGCGGTAGGGCTGCGCTGTCGTTCCGGCAGGGGCGGGCTTGGCCGAGGGCGCTTCGACGGGCTTTGGCTGAGCGGGAACGACGGCAGGTTCGGTTGCCTCGGCGAACATGGCGCTTTGCCCGGCTGCTTCGAGTTCGGCAGTGGTGGGCTTTGGCTCCGGCGTCGCTTCCGGCTCAGGAGCGCCGAACATCGACTGCTGCCCTGCTGCCTCCAGTTCGGCGGCATCGGGCTTGTCGTCAGCGTCGTCTTCGTCCCAGGGGGGCGTATCGCCGAACATGTCGCGTGAATCGTCCATCGTCGCTCAAACTAGGGGTTCGCGCCCGGGATGTCAGGAGGAAAGCGGCACGCTTACCGGCATGTTCCACAGCCTTCGCATCCAGAAGGACACAAAGACGTGAAAATTCAACGATGTAGAAAAATGAAGGAGCCGAACGACCCGCCGCAACCCGTTGTGGCTGCTTCCTTCCGGACCTGACCAAGTTGGCGGACGCAAACGCCCGTCCGACTCCCGAAGCGCCCTATGGCGGTGGTTTGACAGGAAAGCAAGCGTCAGACGTAATGGAATCGGCATTGGGCGATTTCCAGCCGCTGCTCCGCTCCACTTCCGGCGACGCGATAGACCAGCCTGTCCGCCTGATTGATCCGCCGCGACCACCAGCCCTGCAATTCGCCCTTGAGCGGCTCCGGCTTTCCGGTCCCCTTGAAAGGCGTCCGGCGGCACTGTTCGATCAGCGCATTCAGCCTTTCCAGCGTGGTACGGTCATTGGCGACCCAGTGCTGGTAATCCTCCCAGGTGCGAGAGGCGAAAACGATTTTCACTCCAGCCTCCTATGGCTGGACGAGATTGCGTTCCTGCCCTTCCCCCCCATCGAGTTCCCGAATGGAATCGCGCAGGCGGGTCGAATTCGCCGGGGTCGAGACAAGGTGCATGGTTTCGGCCATTGCGTTCCAGTCGGACAGCGAGACCACGACCACCGCTTCCGCCTTTTGGCGTGTAACGATGACGGGTGAACGATCGTCCACCACATGATCCATCAGCGCCTTGAAATTGGCGCGCGCTTCGGAGAACGGGAGCACTTCCATGACGTAAATATGTACAAAAATTTGTACAACGTCAAGTCGTGCCCCCTAATACCTCAGCGGAAGTTGTCGGCGTAAGCCTGGATCTTGAGCCGGCGCGGCGGCGTGGCGTGGATGGCGGCCTCGATGCCGTACTTATCGGCATAAGCCTTTGCCTCGTCCGAGGTCGGGAAGCGCAGGATGACCTGCTGCTGCATGTCGCCCGAACCGGCCCAACCCATCAGGGGATCGGGCTTCTTAGCCTCCGACGGTGTGAACTCGAGGGTCCACTGATCGAGCAGCGCCTTGCCGGACTGCATGGCGTTCTTCGGGCGTTGATAGATGCGTGCGCTCATGAGCCAGCGCTTTGCCCTCGAATCGAGGCTGAAATCAAGCGCGAATCACGCCTTGCGGCCTCCACCACCTTTCATGGCTTCGAAGGCATTGCGGGTCTTGAGGCTGGGGTCCTCGTTCCAGGGCTCGTCCGGCCAGCGGTGCCGCGGGTAGCGGCCTTTCATGTCGCGCTGCACGTCGCGCCACGATCCGCGCCAGAAGCCCGGCAGGTCGCGCGTGGTCTGGATCGGGCGGCCGGCGGGCGAAGTCAGCTTGAGCAGGAGCGGCTGCGACGGCTGACCGAAACCGGGATGCCGGTCGAGCCCGAACAGCGCCTGCACGCGTATCTCGACGGAGGGGCCGCCCTCGTCCTCGTAGTCGATCGGATGGCTGGTCCCTACGGGACTGCGGAATTCTGCGGGCGCGAGGCGTTGAAGCTCCTGCTGGTCGTTCCAGTCCATCCGGTTGCGCAAGGCCTGCGACAAGGCGCCGCCATCGAGCGCGTCGAGACGGCGGCCGAGCAGCGGGCCGAGCCAGTCCTCGAGGTCCGCCAGCAGCGCCTCTTCGGACAGCGCCGCGATCCCGGCATAGCGTGCGCGGCGCAGGAACCCTTGCGCGCCCTTGCCCAGCGGCACCAGCGACAGGCCCTTGAGACGGATTCGCTCGATCAGGAAAGCGCGGATCGCCTCGGGATCGGGGGCTGGATCGGGTCCGCTCGTCAGGGTGATGGCGCCAATGCAGCGCTCCAGCCGCGCCTCGACCCGCGCGTCGCCCTCGTTCCAGCGCAGAATGGTGCGACGTTC
This sequence comes from Novosphingobium sp. 11B, assembly GCF_054589055.1. Classification (NCBI taxonomy): domain Bacteria; kingdom Pseudomonadati; phylum Pseudomonadota; class Alphaproteobacteria; order Sphingomonadales; family Sphingomonadaceae; genus Novosphingobium; species Novosphingobium sp. 11B. The sequence continues at coordinate 21,048 of NZ_BAAILP010000324.1, forward strand.
GATGGCGTCGCCCAGCCACGCCTCGACTTCGGCAATCTCCAGCGAGGCACCGGAAAGGATGCGCGCGCCTTTCGCCTGGCCCTGCGCATCACCGATCACCATCCACTCGCGCGCAGCCAGCGGCGAGGCGGGATCGAGCACGTAGCCCCGCCCCCCGGCGCTCAGCCACGTCTCGCCCGAACCGTCGCGGCGGCGTGCCAGCATGTCCGGGCGGCCGAGTGCGAGAAGCACGCCGGGCGGCAGATCGTCCGACGCGCCCGCCCGCACCAGTCCGGCCGCGCGGCGTGCCCAGCCCGAAGCCAGCTTGCGCGAGGCCTGCGCGCGGGGGGCACGATCGGCGTTCCAGCGCGAGAGCCGCTGTGCGAGATCGTCGCTACGGCCACCTAGACCGCGCTCCTGCAACAGTAGCGCCAGTTTCGCGGCATCTTCGCCCGCGCCGTGTTCAGCGGCGCGCAAGATCATCGCCGCCTGTGGCGGATCCATCGGCAGGCTCGCGATCTTGCGGCCGAACGCGGTGATGCGCCCCGCCTTGTCCAGCGCGCCGAGTGCGGCGAGGCCCTTGCGCGCCGCCTCCAGCGCAGGCACCGGCGGCGGATCGAGCCACGCCATCGCCTCGGGAGCGCCTGCCCCCCACTGCGCCAGCGCAAGGGTTAGCGGCGCGAGGTCGCTGGTCAGCATTTCCGGCGGGTCGAACTCGGGGCGGCCTGCATGCGCGGCTTCTTCCCACAAGCGGTAGGCGACGCCGGGCTGCTGGCGTGCGGCGCGCCCCGCACGCTGGGCGGCCGAAGCCCGGCTGGCGCGGTGCGTGACGAGCCGGGTCACGCCCGCCGCCTTGTCGAACTCCGCGCGGCGCGAAAGGCCCGCGTCCACCACCACCGAAACGCCGTCGAGCGTCAGCGAGGTCTCGGCGATGGCGGTCGCAAGCACCACGCGGCGGCGTCCTTCTGGATCGCGCCGGATCGCTGCACGCTGGGCGGCGGGCTCGCACTGTCCGTGGAGCGGGAGGACCAGCGCGGAGGGCAGTTTCTGGACCAGCGCTTCCGCTACGCGCTCGATCTCGCGCACACCGGGCAGAAACGCGAGCACGTCGCCCCCCCGCCCTTGCTGTGCCGTCTCACGCCATGCGGTGAGGACGGCCGAGGTCATCGCATCCTCGATCCGCCTGTCCGGCGCGTGCCCAAGCCAGCGCAGGTCCAGCGACCAGGCCTTGCCCGCGCTCTCGATGACCGGCGTGCCCTCGCCCAGCAGCCGGGCGAAGCGGGTGCCGTCGATGGTGGCCGACATCACCACCACCCGCAGGTCTTCGCGCAGGATGCTGCGGCTTTCGATCGCAAGGGCAAGGCCGAGGTCGCTGTCGAGATGGCGTTCGTGCGCCTCGTCGAACAGCACGGCAGACACGCCCGGAAGCTCCGGATCGGCAAGGATCGTCGAGACGAAGATCGCCTCTGTCATCACCAGGACACGGGTGCGGGCCGAGCGCTTGACGTCGAGACGGGTGATGTAGCCGATCGTCTCGCCCGCCGCCTCGCCGAGCCCCTCGGCCATGCGTTCCGCAGCGGCGCGCGCGGCGACCCGGCGCGGGGAAAGAAGGATGACGGTGCCGGTGCACCAGCCCTCGCCCAGCAGGGCCGGGGCAAGCGCGGTCGTCTTGCCGGCCCCGGGCGGCGCGATCAGCACCGCGCCCGTCCCCGCACGCAAGGCGGCGAGGAGGTCAGGCAGGACGGCATGGATCGGTAGCGTGCTCACGCCCGGGCGTTTAGCGTCTGATCCGCCCACTTGGAAGCGGCGCCGATCCATGCCCTTTACTGCCCCAAAATCACCGGATCGGCTGTAACTACGGGATCGTTTCGCAAGGCTCGTGCACTTTTCATAAAGACTTGGACACTATCCGGGATCACTTGCGAGCTCCCCGTTCTCGAATTGCAGACGCGCACCCCATGAACGTTGCCGGTCAGTACCCTCTCAGCGTCGCGCAGTATCTGCGCCTGCGCGAGCACATACCACCGCTGTACGGGCTGCTTTCGATCAATGCCGCCGTCCTGGCCTTCACCCATCGCCAGTTGGCGCCAACATTGCTGGTCTACACGATCCCGAGCATCCTGATCGCGGCGTGCGTCGTGCGCATGATCGTCTGGACCCGCCCGGTGAAGCCCGCCGACCTCGAGCCTGAGGCGGTCCGCCGACGCTTGCGCCGCACCCATTTCTTCGCGGTGGCCTTTTCGATGGCCTTCGTCGCCTGGTCGCTGACGCTGGACCAGTACGGCGGCCCTTACGAGCACGGCCACGTCGCCGTCTTCGTCTCGGTAACGGTGCTGGGCTGCGTATTCTGCCTCAGCTTCCTGCCCCGCGCGGCCATGGCGGTCTGCGTCACCGTGCTGGGCACTTTCCTCACCTATTCGCTGTTCATCGGCCATGAGGTGCTCGTCGCCATCGCCGCGAACATCACCCTCGTCGCGATCGGCATCCTCAAGATCCTGCGCGATTCCTACCGGTCCTTCGTCGATCTCGAGACGTCCCAGCGCGACCTCAACAACGAGCGCCAGCAGGCGCAGATACTCGGCGAGGAGAATGCCCGCCTCGCCCAGACCGACGCATTGACGGGGATGCCCAACCGGCGCTTTTTCTTCGCCACGCTGGAAGGCCTGCTGGAGCGTGCCGGACCCGACGACCGCTTCAGCGTCGGCCTCATCGACCTCGACCGCTTCAAGCCGATCAACGACACTCACGGCCATGCCCATGGCGATCGCCTGCTGCAGATCATCGGCGCGCGCATGAACGCCGCCTGCCCTTCCGACGCCATCGTCGCACGGCTCGGCGGCGACGAGTTCGGGCTGATCGTCATGAGCGGGCCGCCCGAGGCCGAACGCGTCGCGAGCGACTTGTGCCGCGCCATCCGCGAACCCGCACGCATCGGCGACATCATGGTTTCCGTCGGCTGCTCCGCAGGCCTTGCCGTCTATCCCGAGACAGCCGCCAGCGCCAACCTGCTGTTCGACCGCGCCGACTTCGCGCTCTACCACGCGAAGAACCACAAGCGCGGCCAGTGCGTGCTGTTTTCGCAGGAACTGGAGCGACTGATCCGCAGCGAGCAGGCACTTGACGCCGCGCTGCAGCTGGCCGACCTGGAGAGCGAGCTGTCGCTGAACTACCAGCCGATCGTGGCGACTGACGATCTCGATACGATCGGCGTCGAATGCCTTGCACGCTGGCACTCGCCCCGGCTGGGCGACATTGCGCCCGAACTGCTGATCGCCTCTGCCGAGCGCGTCGGGCGTGCACGCGACGTCACGCTGACGCTGTTCGACAAGGCGCTCGACGCACTGGCGCGGCTGCCTGCCGGTCTGCGCCTGTCGTTCAACCTGTCGGGCAACGACATCTGCAACCCGCAGACGATCGATGCCCTGCTCCAGCGCATGGCCGCTTCCGCATGCGATCCGCGCCGCGTGCTGATCGAGATCACCGAATCCTCGCTGATCTCGGAGTTCGCCATAGCCAGCGCCGCGCTTGAACGGCTGCGGCAGACGGGGATGCGGATCGCGCTTGACGATTTCGGCACCGGCTATTCCAGCCTGTCCTCGCTGCACCAGTTGCCGCTGGACATGGTGAAGATCGACCGCAGCTTCGCGGTGCGGCTGGACGAGGCTTCCGGCCGCCGCCTGATCACGGCGATTCGTCACCTCGCCCGCTCGCTCTCGCTGGAATGCGTGATCGAGGGAATCGAGACGGAGAACCAGTTGGTCAGCGCAAGGCTGGCAGGGTTTTCGCTGGCGCAGGGCTATTTCATCGCCCGCCCCATGCCGCTGGCAAGACTGCTGGACCGCCTTGCCCATCCCGGCACGGCTCGCTGGGATGCGGTGGCGGGATAGCGTCAGCCCGGACTGGCGCGCACGCCGTAATCGATGCGGATGCGGACCCATTCGCCGACCTGCGGCTTGCCGTTGATGCGCGGCGGAATGACCTGGAACTGCCACGCGGCGTTGAGCACCGCACGCCCGAAGCCCGAACCGCGCGGCGACTCGCCAAGGATCTGGCAGTTCTCGACGTGATAGTGATCGATCGTCTGGCAGGCGACCATGCCCCAGCCCTCGGGCGGAGCATTGGCGGGCATGTAGCCGCCGAGCTGCGCATCGGTGGGCCTGCGGAACCAGTCTGCATTATAGAGCGTGGCGCCGCCCGGCCCCTCGCCGGGGCCGTAAGTCGAGCCGCTGTTGCCGCCGCCCGAGGGGCTGCCGCTGCCCGAACTCTTCATGCCGCCGATATCGGCCGCCGCCATGTCCGACTTGGAGAGCTTGAGAAAGCTGAAGGCGGGTTTCTCGGCCGTCTGGGTCGGCTTCTCGACCGGCTGGACCGGGGTCTCGACCTGAACCTTGGGCTGCTCGACTTGGTCCTTCTCGACCTTCTCCGCCTTCTTGGCGGGTTCGGGAGACTTGGCGCCAGTATCGGCGTCCTCGCCCTCGACGTTGAAGGTGACGGGGTTCTTCGCCTTCTCGCGCAGAGGGGCCACCGCCGTCTGATAGATCGCGATCAGCAAGGCGATCACGATGATCGCCGCCGACAGCAGTGAGGAGATCAGGCGTTGGCGAGGCGAACCGGATTGGTATCCGCCCCTGTCGGCGTAGGAGGGCATGGCGCGCCTCATTAAGCGAGCCGTGCTCGCGCTGCAATTACGGCTTTGTTGCAGAGTGTCGCAATCTCTGTGGACTGTGGCGCTTTCGCCCACCCCGTCCGGCTAGGCAGCCCTTCGACAAGCTCAGAACTGCCAAGCCTCCCGGCCCTCCCGCATGCGGGAGGGCAGATCCGACTTGCTCCCCTCCCGCTTCCGGGAGGGGCTGGGGGTGGGCCTTTTATTGATTAGTAACGCCGCGCAACGGCGAACTCCACCGCCTCGGCCATGGCGTTGCGTGCCTCGCCCGCAGGGAAGCCTGCAATCGCGTCGATCGCGCGCTGAGCGTAAAGCCGTGCCCGCTCGCGGGTCGCCTCGACGCAGCCGTGGCGGTTGATCAGTTCGACCGCATGAGCGAGGTCTTCGTCCTCGGTGCGGAAACCGGCGATGGCGTCCTCCCAGAACTTGCGCTCCTCGGCATTGCCGCGCGCGTAGGCAAGGATCACCGGCAGGGTCATCTTGCCCTCGCGGAAATCGTCGCCCTTGTCCTTGCCCGATTCGCCGACGTCCGAATCGTAGTCGATCGCATCGTCGACCAACTGGAACGCGATGCCCAGGTTGCGGCCATAGGCGTCGAGCGCCATTTCCTCCGCCTCGCTCTTTTCCGCGACGATCGCGGAAATGCGGGTGGCGGCGGCAAAGAGCGCGGCGGTCTTGGAGCCGATGATCTGGAGGTAATGGTCCTCGCTCGTCTCGATCCGGCGCTGCGCGGTCAACTGGTCGACCTCGCCGGCCGCGATGATCGAACTGGCCTTGGAGAAGACCCGCAGAACCTTGAGGCTGCCGTCCTCGACCATCAGTTCGAAGGCGCGGGTGAACAGGAAGTCGCCCACCAGTACCGTCGCCGGATTGCCGAACACGATATTGGCGGCGGCCTTGCCACGGCGCATGTCCGAACCGTCTACGACGTCGTCGTGAAGCAGCGTGGCGGTGTGCAGGAATTCCACGGCGGCGGCCAGCTTGTGATGGCGGTTGCCCTGGTAGCCGCACAGCTCAGCAGCCGCGACCATCAGCATCGGGCGCATGCGCTTGCCGCCGCCCGAGATCAAGTGCCCGGCAAGGGCCGGAATAAGGGGAATCTCACTCTGCATGCGGTCGAGAATGACGGCATTGACGCTGTTCATGCCGGACGCGGTAAGCGCCAGCATGGGAGCCAGGGAGGGTTGCTGCCTGCGCGTCTGCAGGGGGACGATATCTGCGCTCATCGCTGCGCGCTTTGGGCTCAAGGCGACCGCAACGCAAGTGCAAACGGTATCAACCGTGGCCGCAACCGGATTGGCAGAAGTGGGAAACCCGTGCTAGCGGGCGCTGCGATGACTCAGCAGACTTCCTCGACCGTCGGCACCGTCGACCCCGTGCTTGCGGGCTTTCGCTCCAGCATCGACAACATCGATGCAGCCTTGATCCATATGCTTGCCGAGCGTTTCCGGATCACCAAGGCCGTGGGCGAATACAAGGCGAAGACCGACCTTCCCGCCTCCGACCCCGGCCGCGAGGAGCGCCAGATCGCCCGCCTGCGCAAGCTGGCCGAGGACGCGCATCTCGACCCCGACTTCGGTGAGAAGTTCATCCGCTTCGTGATCGACGAAGTGATCCGCCACCACGAGCGGGCGAAGAACGAGGGTTAAGTTCCTCCCCGAGCTTGTCTCGGGGAGGTGGCAGCGACGCAGTCGCTGACAGAGGGGCTGCGTCCTCTCCCCCTCCACCACCGACTTCGTCGGCGGTCCCCCTCCCCGAGCAAGCTCGGGGAGGAATTACCGGCTTACTCTTCCACCAGTCCCTGCAAGCGCGCCATCAGCGTCTGGATGCGCGTCGCCGCCTCGGTGAAGGTCGCGACGTCGTCGCGGTTGCCGTTGCCGCGCGCTTCCTTGGCCGATTCGAGGTAACCCTCGAGATCGACTTCCAGTGCGTCGACCAGCATTTCGATCTCGTCCGAAGTCAGCGGGACGTTGATGGGCTTGCTCATGAATGCTCCTGAATTGGCTATGCGGCGCAGATAGCCGCCCTGCCCGCGACCGCAAGCCGTGACAGGAGCGGTTACCCCGAAAAATGTGCCGGGAAACGTCTTACGCCCCAGTCCGCGGCAGCTTCAGTTTCACCAGCAGCCCGCCCAGATCCTCGCTCTCGTCTAGTTCGACGGTGCCGCCGTAAATCTCCACCACATCGCGCACGATCGCAAGCCCCAGGCCGGTGCCGGGCTTTCCGGTATCGAGCCGCGCGCCGCGATCGAAGATACGGGTGCGCTCGGCCTCGGGGATGCCCATGCCGTCGTCCTCGATCCAGATTTCGCAGAACCGCTCGTTCTTCGCCGCATCGACGGTGACGAAGACGCTGCCGCCGCCGTACTTGGCCGCATTCTCGATCAGGTTGCCGAGCATTTCCTCGAGGTCCTGCTTCTCCATCGCCACGATGGCGTCGTGGTTACCGTCGAGATCGAGGCGGGTCTGGTCGTAGAGCCGCTCGACCGCGCGCATCACCGCCTCGAGGCTCGGCCAGACTTCGGCACGCGACTGGCCGACGGCGCGGCGGCCGACGGCGCGGGCGCGGGCAAGGTGATGATCGACCTGACGGCGCATCACCGCCGCCTCGCGAATCACGGTGTCGGCAAGGTCCGGCGCCTGTGCCGTGGCGGCGTTCATCACCACCGTCAGCGGCGTCTTGAGGGCATGGGCGAGGTTGCCCGCATGGGTGCGCGCCTCCTCCGCCTGCCGCTCGGTATGGGCGAGCAGCGCGTTCAACTCGTTCACCAGCGGCTCGACCTCACGCGGGAGCGGATCGTTGACGCGGCTGGAGCCGGTGGTGCGCAGCTTCTGGATCGCGCGGCGCACATGGCGAAGCGGAAACAGGCCGTACCATGTCTGCATCCCCGCCATCAGCAACAGGCCGACGCCGAGTGCGACGAAGCTGTAAACCAGGATCGAGCGGATCATCTTGATCTGGTCGTCGAGGTCCTTGCGGCTGGCCGCGACGGTGAACATCCACTTGGCATCGCTGCCCGGCAGGATGATCGAGCGCTCCATCACGCGAAGCGGCTCGCCCTCGAACTGGAAGCTGTCGTAGACGTGGGTTTCGGCGTCGAAATGGCCGTCCGGCACGTTCAGGCTGCGATCCCACAGCGAGCGCGAGGGAAAATCCTCGTGCCCCTTGGCGCGAATCTGCCAGTAGAGGCCGGAATTGGGCTCGAGGAACCGCTGGTCGCCCAAGGGACGCAGGAAGAAAACCTCGCCGTCCTGCGAAATCTCGGCCGAGCCGATCATGCCGGTCAGCATATAGCCCAGCTGTTCGTCGAAGTTGCGCGTGACGATGCCGGTGACGGTGTGGTCGAGCGCCAGTCCGCCCGCGAGCAGGAGGAAAGAGATCCACCCCGCCGCGATCAGCATCATGCGCCGCGCGAGCGAGCCGGTACTACCGGCCCGCTTCACGGGCGCCTGAGATGGGGCGGCGTCAGCCGCGGCCGGGTTCGGCGGGATCGTCGAGACTGTATCCAAGGCCGCGGATCGTCGTGATGACATCGGCACCCAGCTTCTTGCGGATGCGCGTGACGAAGACCTCGATCGTGTTCGAATCGCGGTCGAAATCCTGATCGTAGATGTGCTCGATCAGTTCGGTGCGGCTGACCACCTTGCCCTTGTGGTGCATCAGGTAGGACAGCAGCTTGTATTCCTGCGCGGTCAGCTTGACCGGCTCGCCGGACAGCGTGACGCGGCCCGAGCGGGTGTCGAGGCGCACCGGCCCCGCCGTCAGCTCGCTGGAGGTATTGCCCGAGGCGCGGCGGATCAGCGCGCGCAGGCGGGCGATCAGCTCCTCGGTCTGGAACGGCTTGGCCAGATAGTCGTCGGCGCCGGCATCGAGGCCCGCGACCTTGTCCGACCAACTGTCGCGCGCGGTCAGCACCAGCACCGGGAACGTGCGGCCCTCGCGGCGCCACATGCCCAGCACGGTCAGTCCGTCGATCTCGGGCAGGCCGAGGTCGAGGATCACCGCATCGTAGTCTTCGGTGGAGCCGAGGAAATGCCCATCCTCGCCATCGGCGGAGAGGTCCACGGCATAGCCGTTCTGCTCCAGCGTGGTCTTGAGCTGGTTGCCCAGGGTGGGCTCATCCTCGACGATCAGGATGCGCAATGTACCGTCCTCCTAACATGAACGAGGTTGAGATGGGCCGAAAGGGTGAAACGGTCAAGCAACAGGGCGTCGCTAAGTTCCCGGCCCGTTCCCGTACGAGCGCTCTAGCGCGACTGGCCGATGATGCGCCCCGTCCGGGCATCCACATCGACGAAATATACCTTCCCGTTCTTGATGAACTTGAGGCGATAGGTCATCGCCGCCGGGTCGTACTCCGGCCCGATGTACTGCATTCCCGACATGCGGGGCAGCACCTCGCGCTCGATCTCGCGCGGGGGCAGCACGTTGCCGGCGCGGCGCTCGCGCCGCAGTTCGCCTTGCTCGCCGCCGGAAGCATGCGCCACCGGAACAATCAGGGCGGGAAGCACGGCCAGCGCCGCAAGGAGGGTCGAAATCCTTTTCATCACGGCTTCGGTGCCTAAAGTTGAAGGCTTGAACAAGTCCTGAATGTGGCGGGAAGGTGGCAGACAGGTTTCCGGTGTGGCCGATGGGCAACGCAAACCTGATCCTCCCTGTCGCGCAGCGATGGGGAGGTGGCAGCCCGCAGG
>NZ_BAAILP010000325.1:0-378 GCF_054589055.1 Novosphingobium sp. 11B
CATGACGGTGATGGCGACAAAGGCAGATTATGATCGCCTGGCCACGGATCTTAGCGACATCGGGCGTCCGATCATCGTCGGCTTCGAGGCTACTGGTAACTACCATCGCACGCTGGCGCATCACCTGCTGTCCGCCGGCTTCGAGTTGCGCTTGATCTCGTCCGTTGCCTTGGCTCGAACGCGCGAGGCTCTGCACAATGGCTGGGACAAGAACGATTCCAAGGATGCGCAAGTGATCCTGCACATGCTGCGGATTGGCGCCACCCAGCGATACGTCGATCCGCTCGCCGCCGGGATCAACGACCTGCAGGAGATGTCGAAAACGCACGAGGCGATCTCCAAGGCTAAGACGCAGACATGGCATCGCATCCTGACCCA
>NZ_BAAILP010000326.1:0-3187 GCF_054589055.1 Novosphingobium sp. 11B
TAGGCACGGCGGATGCAGCCGAACGCGCGCCGCTCGAATGGCGTTTCGCGCGGCCATGCTTCGCGCAAACTGCCGACCAGCATTTCCGCGCTCTCGCGCAATTCGTCCAGCGCATGGGTGCGTGGCCCGTGCAGGGTGAGGGACCATAGTAGGCACTGATAGGAATGCTCGCACGCCTGATGCAGGAGCAGCGCAGCCATCGGCGCATTCCCCTGTCGTTGATAGAATGCCGCGCCGTTCAGGAAGTCAGTGGCGCGTGCGTCCCAATGAGCATATTCCGCGCGTCCAGAAGCGAGGCGATCCGGAGCGGGAATTCTGCGCGGCGAGGGCAGGCGCAGTCCCTCCGACTGATATAGAGCAATGCCCTGAGTGGCGATGGTGACGAAATGCGGCACGCCCTCCGCAAGCGCGGCGTTGATCCGCTCGAGACTTTCAACGTCGAGGCGCACCGGATGGGTGATCTCGCCAAGCTCCCAAGCACGGCGCAATCTGTCGCGCACCAGCCGCCAGTCTCGTTCGCTGCGCGCCAGCCGAGGATAGTTGACGATCGCCAGCATGTGGAATGCTTCTCCCGGCGCGACCTCACCCCAATCCGTCCCGGCATGGGGGCCGTGAAGGACCAGCGCGAGGACGCGGCCCGTGCGGAAATGTTGGGAGCATCGACCCTTGGTCGTTTCCTCGAATTCCTCAAACAGGATCGTGGCGACGCGAAGAAGCTCCTTGTGGACCGCAGCGGGTATCTGATCGGCGTCGGCGCACATCATCATGCCATTTTCCCTCAACGGCTGCGCTGGGGCCATTTTAGGTACGAAGAACTTATCACTTCATCCTCGCGGTCCAGCGGGGCACGATCAGCTGGAGTGATCTCGGTAGATACTAAGCTTACCCCACGGACCCCGTGCATAGGTACGAAGACCAATGCACGGCGTGATGTGCTGAACTGCGAATCACAGGAGACCAAGCGTGTCATCAGGCTGCCTTCCTTGAGCCACCCGGATAAAGCAGCGGGCTGCGCCGCAGTATAACCGGCACCGCTTATGACATAGCAGGAGGAAAAGCGCAATAAGCGGTGCCGGTTATTCGACTTCCAGTTGAGCCGGCGTCATGCCGCGTTACGAAGACTGCATGGGAAGACCGCCGCTCAACTTGAAATCAACCAATCTCCGTTTGCCTGTCGGATTGGGAGAACGGATCGACAAGCTAGTCGGTCGGCAGAGGCGTGCCGCCTTCATTCGGGATGTTCTTGAACGCGAGGTCGCGCGATTAGAATCGGCGCAGAGCAAGAACGGATAACACGAAAGGTCCCGACGAAGAGCTGCGAAACGTTAGTGTCGGACACGTTACACTTGGGTGCGTTCGGAAAAATCCGCCGAGATGCTATTCCTGATGGCAGTATTATGGTCTGTTTAAAATCAGACAGTTATTCCGCAAATCGGCTCTCTTGCGGCAGTAAGACTGGAAAAGTTGTGTACTTGGCACCCAGCCGCTCAACCATATCCTGTCGGTGATCCTCGCTGACCAGGGGGTGCGCGTAGATCATCAGCGTCACGTCAAACGACTTGTGCCCTCACAGCGCTGCCATGTCCGGCATCGGTATGCCCCCGTGCACGCAGCGAAGGCCCATCTCGACTCGCCCCGGCCGCTCAATCACCGTCGCCGGTCTCAAACAGGGGTGTTTCAATGAAATATATAGCTATCGCGGCGCTCGCGCTGCTGTCGGGCTGTGCATCAACGCAAACGGTGCTGAGCCAGCCGCCGCGCGATTTAGTGAATTCGACCACGTCGCAGGCCAACGTGGCTTTCTGTATCGCGAACAAGAACAACGTGCCCGCCCTCGACGCGCCGGACGGCGCCAAGGTCATCCAGATCAAGAAAGGCTACGGGGCGGTGGGCATGATTTTCAGCGTCTACGCTGACGGCGCCTGGAGCCGCATCGAGGTGCGCAAGCCGATAGGTGTCAGCCTGGCTGCCCACCGTCAGTGCTACTGACGATACCGGGAGGGCAAAAAATCAGTGCCGCGTTTGAAATTAGGTCAACCTACTGTTGAAATAGGTACGGGCATCCCGTACATAATCCCCATGCATACGGTCGTCGAAACTCCTACCTATCTGGCGGCGGCCAAGAAGGCGGGCGTCTCAGATGCCGAGCGAGATATCATCATCGCCCACGTGGCCGCCCATCCGGAAGATGGCGACATTATCGAGGGCGGGGGCGGTGTCCGCAAGGTGCGCATCGCGCGTGAAAACGCGGGAAAGCGTGGAAGCTACCGTGTGGTAACGTACTACATGACGGACGATCAGCCGGTGTTCCTGATCACTATGCTGTCGAAGGGAAAAGCGGAAAACTTGACGGCGGAACAGAAGAAGGCGGCAAAATCTGCGGCCAAAGATATTAAGAAAGGCGAATGAAGATGGACGACGAAGACTTCCAAGGCATCATCTCTGGTCTGAATGACGTGAAGGATTACGTCCAGGGCAAGCGCGAGGGTTTCGTGGTCCATCAGGGCGTGGACGTTAAGGCGATTCGCAAGGCCGCCCACAAGACGCAGCGCCAGTTCGCGGAAACCTACCACCTTCCTGTCGGCACCGTGCGCGATTGGGAACAGAACCGCAGCCAGCCCGACGCCCCGGCGCGCGTCCTCCTCTCTCTCATCGAGCGCGAGCCGAAAACGATCGAACGGATTATCGCGAAGGTGCAGGCATGATCGTTACAAAGCAGGGCGAGATAAGGAAAAGCCACACAAGCGTTCTGGAAAACATTGAGAAAGAGCTAAGGCGTGTGGACATTTAGAGAATTGCGATCTTGAGAGCAGCGAGATTGATAATGGCTCTATAGCTCTGATCGGTTTTCTCGTAGCGAGTGGCGATGCGCCGGAATGTTTTGAGGCTGCAGAAGAAGTTTTCGACGAGGTGTCTCCAACGGTAGGCGTGGAAGTCGCAGTCGATCTTTTGCTTCTGGTTTGATTTGGGTGGGATCACTGCCACCGCGCCTCTTTCGTTCAGTTCGGTTCGCAGCCAGTCGGCGTCGAAAGCTTTGTCTCCGAGGAACATGTCGAATTCGACGTTCTGTATCAGCGGCTTCACCCCGACGAGATCGTGGCTCTGGCCTGGCAGGAGAACGAAGCGAACCAGGTTTCCCAGTGCATCTACCAACGCGACGATCTTGGTGGTCAATCCGCCGCGGGGG
>NZ_BAAILP010000326.1:3376-3822 GCF_054589055.1 Novosphingobium sp. 11B
GTCGCCCGACAATCGCTCAAACAGAAGGTCAAAGACACCTTTTACAGCCCACCTGCGAAAGCGACGGAAATTGGAATTCCAGTTGCCGAAGCTTTCCGGCAAGTCTCGCCATGGCTCTCCTGTTCCAGCGATCCATGCAACCGCCTCGAGAAACGTCCGATTGTCGACAGCTGAACGCCCTCTATCTCCGACTTTACCGGGAAGCTCAGGGCGAACCCTTTCCCACTGCTCGTCGCTCAACCCGTGTCGATCCGAGATGGCGTTCCCTTCGCCAATCTTGAATCCTATTCAGGCTGAAAAGGGAATCCCCTAAATGTCCTCAGGCCTTAGCTCGACTTTGTACGTTTTTGGTCAGGTCCAGGTCCAGAAGATGCTGTTTTCAGCAACGTGGTCGAGTGCTTGATCGAGGGGCAAGACGCATCCGCCCATATCATCGATATTTTCCC
>NZ_BAAILP010000327.1:0-1207 GCF_054589055.1 Novosphingobium sp. 11B
ATGCGCAGAAGGACCAGCAGTGCGGGCGCCCACAGCCCGATCGTCGCATAAGACGGGATCAAGCCGACGGCCACGGTCGCGCCTGCCATCATCACGATCGTTATCCCCAGTACCGCCTTGCGACCGTAGCGGTCACCCAATGGCCCCCAGAAGAACCCTCCGAGCGGGCGGATCAGGAAGGAGATCGCGAAAGTCGCCAGTGCGAAGAGTGTCGCTTCCGCCGTTTCCCCGGGGAAAAGCGCGGCGGAGATATACGTCACCCCATAGGCATAGATGCCATAGTCGAACCACTCGGTCGCATTGCCGATAGCCGAAGCGGCGATGGCGCGATGAAGCACGGCGGGCGAAGTCTGTTCAGTCATGATGTGATGCTTTCGTCCGCCGCAACGGGATCGAGCGCGGCCGACATGGGTGTCGTGCGCGGCAGCACGACGTAGGTTTCCTGAAGGTGAGCGGGTACCGGCTCCGAACGGACCTGCCGCCACAATCCGAAGGCGAGTGCGGCCCCGCCACAAAGGCCGACGAAGAGGAACAGCCCCGCAGTCCCCAGCACGGTCATCGCCAGAGCACCGAATAAAGGCCCGATCGCCGCGCCCAGCGAATACAGCAGTACCAGCCCCCCGCTAGCCGCCACCCGCTGTTCCGCAGAGAGATGATCGTTGGTGTGAGCGACACACAAGGGGTACAGAGCGAAACTCAAGCCGCCAAACAGGGCACCGAAGGCCATCAATGGCACGGTGCCGCTCGTCAGCGCGATGGCAAGGCTGGCAACGAGCGTTCCGGCAAAGCCCATCACGATCACCTTGCGCCGATCCATCCGGTCGGACAGGCGGCCGAGCGGCCATTGCAGAGCGACGCCGCCCATGATGACCACGCTCATGAACAGTGCCGTCCCCGACAGGTCCAGCCCCGAGCGCCGCGCATAGACCGCGCCCATCGCGTAGAACGCGCCGAGCATCACGCCGGTCAGGAAGGCCCCGACGATCCCCAGCGGCGATACCGCGTAGAGTTCGCGAAACGTGAGCGACGCCGCCTCTCCCCGTGCGGGCGCGGCGATGCGGGTCAGCACCACCGGCACGGCGGCGAGCGAGATCAGGATCGAGCCCGCCAGCAGCGGCATCGTCGAGCCCCCGCCGCCAAGGTTCAGCGTGAACTGGCCGATCGCCTGCCCCCCGTAGAGCGCGATCATGTAGCCTGCCAGGATGCT
>NZ_BAAILP010000328.1:0-249 GCF_054589055.1 Novosphingobium sp. 11B
TAGGAAAACAACCCTTCGCTCCGGTAATCGCCGCCCCGCATCTCAAATCCTTCAACCTCAGTTGAAGGCGTCTGAATCACCTCAAGCGGTTCAAGGAAAGAGCCTTTTTCCGCAACCTGTTAGAGGGACTCGGCCCGACTTTCGTAAAGCTTGGGCAGATTTTGGCGACGCGCGGCGATCTGTTAGCACCCGAATGGATTGCCGAGTTGGAGAAGCTGCATAGCCAGGCGCCGACCCTTCCCTTTGAAG
>NZ_BAAILP010000329.1:0-831 GCF_054589055.1 Novosphingobium sp. 11B
GCCTCAAAGGAGTACCCGCATGAACGGAACACATTCCGTGGAAAAGATCGGCGGCACTTCGATGGCCGCCACCTCGACGGTGTTCGACAACGTCCTGATCGCCGGGCGCGAGGGCGCGGACCTCTACAACCGCATCTTCGTCGTCTCGGCCTATGCCGGGATGACCGACCTGCTGCTGGAGCACAAGAAGTCGGGCCGGCCCGGCGTCCACGCCCACTTCATCCGCAACGAAGTGCCCAGCGCCTGGCGCTCGGCGCTGGCTGACGTGATGGGCGCGATGTGGGCGCGCAATGCCGAGATGTTTGCGCGCGCCGAAAGCCGCGAAGAGGCCGACGTCTTCGTGGCAAGGCGCATCGCCGCGCTGGAAACCTGCCTCGACGATCTCGACCGGCTGCGCTCACACGGCCGCTTCTGCCTCAAGGAGCAGATGACCACCGTGCGCGAGATGCTGGCCGGGCTGGGCGAGGCGCATTCGGCGCACTCGACCGCGCTGATGCTGCGCGACCGGGGCGTGAACGCGGTCTTCATCGACCTGACCTTGTGGAACCACGAGGACATGCGCAGCCTCGATGCGCGGATCGAGGAAGCGCTGGGTACGATCGACCTCGCCACGCAGATGCCGATCGTCACCGGCTATGCCGGGTGCGAGGGCGGCATGGTGCGCCGCTATGCGCGCGGCTATTCGGAGATGACGTTCTCGCGCATCGCTGTGCTGACGCAGGCGCGCGAGGCGATCATCCACAAGGAGTTCCACCTCTCCAGCGCCGACCCGCGCCTTGTCGGCGAGACGGTGGCGCGCAAGATCGGGCGAACCAACTACGACGTGGCGGA
>NZ_BAAILP010000330.1:0-5826 GCF_054589055.1 Novosphingobium sp. 11B
GACGTCGTCCCGGACTTGATCCGGAACCGGTGGCGGTCTTTAGGCGCGACCTCGGGTAAAGGCGCCCTGCCGACAGCAAGGCGGTTCACGGCCAGCGGTCCCGGATCGGGTCCGGGACGACGCCATTGTCAGACCAGTTCCTTGAGCGGCACGCCCGCGTCGGCGAGGCGCTCGACGTCCGGCGTGGCGCCCGCTTCCACCAGCTTGCGGCCCTGCACGTAGTCCTTGACCATGTTCACGCAGTCCAGCGCCACGACCTTGCCCTGCTTGAGATAGACTACCGAGAAGCTGCGCCCCTCGACGTCGCCGCGCGTCACCGTCTGGTCGAAGCCCATGTTGATCCCGGCCGTCTGCAGCTTGAGATCATACTGGTTCGACCAGAACCAAGGGAACGCCTTGTAAGGCTTCTCCTCGCCGCAGATCGCCTTGGCCACGCACGTCGCCATATCGTTGGCGTTCTGCACCGATTCCACGCGCATCACCGTACCGCCCGCGTAGTCGCAGGCGAAGGCCGCGCAGTCGCCAATCGCGTAGACGTCCGGCAACGAGGTGCGGCAGAACTCGTCGACGTCCACGCCGTTCGCGCCCGAGGCGCCCGCCAGGATCAGCGGCCCGACAGCAGGGACGATGCCGATGCCGACGATCACCGCCTCGGCGGGGATCACCTCGCCATCGACCAGCTTCACGCCGGTAACGCGGTGTCCGTCACCTTCGAGACATTCGACCGCAACGCCGGTGCGCAGGTCCACCCCGTGATCGCGGTGCTCCTTCTGGTAGAACTCGGACAGTTCCTCGCCCGCGACGCGCGCCAGCACGCGCGGCAGGGCTTCGAGCAGCACCACGTTCAGCCCCATCTTCGACAGCACCGCCGCTGCTTCCAGCCCGATGTAGCCGCCGCCGATGACGACGATGTTCTTCGTGCCCGCATCGACTTCGGCCATCAGCGTGTCGCAGTCCTCGCGGGTGCGTACCGCGTGGACGCCCGCAAGCTCGGCGCCGCCGCACGACAGGCGCCGCGGATCGCCGCCGGTCGCCCAGACCAGCTTGCCGTAGCCGAAGGTCGTGCCGTTCGAGAGCGTCAGTTCCTTCGCCTCGGCGTCCACCTTGGTCACTTCGGTGGAGAGCTTGAAGGTCACCTCCTTCTCGGCCCAGAACGTCGGCGGGCGGATGTAGAGACGATCGAAGGTCTTCTCCCGCGCGAAGTATTCCTTCGAAAGCGGCGGCCGCTCGTAAGGATGCTCCGGCTCGCGGCCGATGACGGTGATGGTTCCAGTGAACCCGTTCTGGCGCAGGGCAAGCGCGCACTGCGCTCCCCCATGTCCCGCTCCCACGATGACGACGTCTGATTTTTCCATGGCGCGTTGAGTTCCGCAATTTAACCGCGCGGTCAATGCCCCAGACGAAATCTAGTTACCTTGATAGGGGGCATCGCATTGCTGGACAAACGTTCAGCCTACAGGCTGCTTCATCGCGTCCATCGTCAGTTCCAGCGAGCGGATTTGCGCCTCGGGATCATACGTGGCGATGCTGACGATCAGTTCGTCCGCCTGCGTGCGGGCGACGAAGTCCTCGATCCCCTGCCGCACCGTCGCCGGGCTGCCGACCGCGCTGACCGAGCGGACCTGCTCCAGCATCGCCCGCGCCGCGCCGGGAAGACCGGCGCGGTAATCGCGTACCGGCGGCTTCAGGCGGCCCGGATTGCCCGAGCGCAGCGCCACGAAGCTCTGGTCGGTGGAGGAGGACAGGTAGACCGCCTCCTCGTCCGTATCGGCGGCGACCACGTTGATCGCGGCCATGAAGTGCGGCTTCGCCAGGGTTTCGGAGGGCTCGAACCGCTCGCGGTATACCCGCGCGGCATCATCCAGTGCGGCGGGAGCGAAGTGCGAGGCGAAGGCGTAAGGCAGGCCCAGCATCGCCGCCAGCTGCGCGCCGAACAGGCTGGAGCCGAGAATCCACATCTCGACATCCGCCCCCGCGGCCTGAGGCGAAGGAACGCCGCCCGCCGCCTGCCCCTGGAACCGGGCACGCAGTTCCACCACGTCGTTGGGGAAGCGCTCGGACGCGGCGTGGATGTCCTTGCGCAGCGCATGGGCCAGCCGCCCGTCGGCGCCCGGCGCGCGGCCGAGACCGAGATCGACGCGGCCGGGGAACAGCGCCGCCAGCGTGCCGAACTGCTCGGAGATCACGTAAGGCGTGTGGTTGGGCAGCATGATGCCGCCCGCGCCAATCCGGATCGTGCTGGTCGCATTGCCGAGATGCGCGAGCACCACCGAGGTCGCGCCGCCCGCGATGCCGTCCATGCCGTGATGCTCGGCCACCCAGTAGCGCCGGTATCCCGCGCGCTCGGCCGCCTGCGCGGTCCTTACGGAGATATCGAGCGCCTCCGCGACAGTGCCGTCTTCGCGGACGGTGACGAGATCGAGGACGGACATCGGGATCATGGGAGAAACCTTATTTTGCCGGGTCAGGAGAGCCGAGCTGGGATAGGTACTGCTTCGCCGTCACCGCAGCGTCACTGGAAGGCGCGGCCGCAACGACCGATTCCCAGCTGCGCCGCGCGGCGGC
Organism: Novosphingobium sp. 11B; assembly: GCF_054589055.1. Classification (NCBI taxonomy): domain Bacteria; kingdom Pseudomonadati; phylum Pseudomonadota; class Alphaproteobacteria; order Sphingomonadales; family Sphingomonadaceae; genus Novosphingobium; species Novosphingobium sp. 11B. The sequence goes on from NZ_BAAILP010000330.1 coordinate 2,566, forward strand.
ATCGTTGTGCGAAAGCATGGCGATGACGCCCGCCTCCAGCCCGATCTCGGGGTCTTGCGGAGCGAGGCTCGCGGCCTTCTCGATCTGGGTCTGCGCCTGTGCCAGCTTGTCCTGACGGCGCGAAAGCGTGGCCGAAAGCAGCCACGCCTGCGCATTGTCCGGCTGCGCGGCGCGCGCTTCGGCAAGGGCGTTGGCGGCCTCGTCGGGCTGCTTCACGGCGACCAGCCCGCGCGCACGGTCGAGCGCTATCGAGGCGGTGAGGTCCGCATCGCCGACGATCTTGGCGTCCGTCGCTGCAGGGGCGAGCAGCGAGAGCGCCTGCCCCGCCTGCCCGGCGGCGAGCGCGGCATTGCCCGCCATCGCCCCCAGACGCGCGCGGCTTGCATGGTCGGCAGGATCCGCGGCATCGCGGGCATTGGTGAAGGCGGTGCGCGCCTCGTCCCAGCGGTCGAGGTCGCTGAGCGCCACGCCGAGGCACAGGCCCGCACGCACCCGCTCGCGCCCGATGGCGTCGGCCAGCGCGCTGCGGGCGAGTTCGGCGGATTTCTCCGGGTTCGCCTCGACCGCGCTCATGCAACCGGCGCTGCTACGGGCGGCAGGCATCGCGACGTTCTGCGCATCGCGGGCGCGGCGGTCGCGGTCTTCCTTGTCCTTCTTCTCGATGATCTCCAGCGGCAGCTGCGAGGCATAGGGCCGTGCCGAACTCGGCAGGCTGGAAGCAGGGCCGACCTGGGCCATCAGCGGAAGGAGGAGAAGCAGCGAGGACATGGGGATCAGGACTCCGGGGTGCCCTCTGCGCGCGGCCCTGCCAACGGAAGCACCAGTTCCGCGACGGTGCGCAGGAGCAGGCGAATGTCGGCATCACGCGAGAGGCGATGATCGCCGTCCTTGATGAGCGTGACCTGCACGTCGGCTGAACGCAGTTTCTCCGCCAGCCTCATGGAGATTTCGAAAGGCACGTCCGGGTCGCGCTGGCCGTGGAGCAGGCGCACCGGGGCGTCGATGGCGATCTCGCCCTCCAGCATAAGGTTGGCCTGTCCGTCTGCCCAGAAACCGGGGTGCGTGGGGGTCGGCTCGGGGCCGTAGGGATTGTCCTCGAAGAGGATTTCCCCGTCCGCGAGCAGCGCCTTGTCCATCTGGGGGATGCCCCATTCGGTGAAGTCCGGCGCCGGTGCGATGCCGACGAGGCCCGCCAGCCGGTCCCCCAGCGCGAGGCCCGCCATCAGCATCAGCCAGCCGCCCATCGAGGAACCGACCAGCACGATCTTCTCGTCCGTCTCCAGCGCGGCGACGAGCGCGAGCACTTCCTGCTTCCAGCGCGTGAGCGTGCCGTCGGCAAAGTCGCCCGGCGATTCGCCGCAGCCGGAATAGTCGAACAGCAGGCAGGGGAGCCCGCTGGCGCGCGCCATCTCGAACAGGGCGGCGGCCTTGGAACCGGCCATGTCGGACATGTAGCCGGGGAGGAAGACGATGACCGGGCCAGTGCCGGGAGTGAAACGGTAGGCGATCGAACGCCCGTCGGAGAGATCGAGATAGCTGGTCGAAGTCATGGTGCCCTTAGTGGGAAGTGGTTGGCTGCAGGGCAAGGCGACGGTGTGAATTAAGAGAAGGCCCACCCCCAACCCCTCCCGCAAGCGGGAGGGGAGCAGGACGTTTCACCCTCCCGCAAGCGGGAGGGCCGGGAGGCTTGGCCCGCAGGGCCTAGCCGGACGGGGTGGGCCAGATTGGTATCGAAACCTCTGGACGCCCTCACCGTAATGCGATCTTAAGTCCCGACCGCTAACCGTTCGGGCCGATATGAGCGCCAAGGTCATCCACTTCCCTACCCGCCCGTCCCGGCTTGCGCTGCGGCTCGAATGGTTCGCCACCGATCGCTCGGTACTGCTCGGTATCTGGGCGCTGTATTTCGCCCTGCGGGTGGCGGTGCTGCTGATCGACGTGGCGCCAACGTCCGATGCGGAGTGGTATTTCACGCGCGCCGTCAGTCTCGCGGCGGGCCAAGGCTATCTCGACAACGAAGGGGCGCCCACCGCGTTCTGGCCCGCAGGCTGGCCGATCGCGCTGGGGCTGGTGTTCGCCAAGTTCGGCGCCGGCCAGGTTTCGCTCGGCCTGTTCAACCTCGTGAGCGCAATGCTGATCGGCGCCATGGCGCTGGCGCTGGGGCGCCGCCTGTTCGGCTCGGAGGGCGCAGCGCGCGCCGGGCTGTTGCTGCTGGCGGTCTACCCCAACGCGATCGGCTACGTCCCGCTGGCGCTGACCGAGGTGTTCTACACCGCGCTGCTGATGGCGGGATGCTGGGTGATCGTGACGCGCACCAGCCGCTGGCACCTCGTCAGCGCCGGGTTCCTGTTCGGCGTTGCCACCATGGTCAAGGCGCAGACGCTGGTGGTGGTGCCGCTGCTGTTCGCGATCGAGTGGCTAAGGATGGGGCAGGTGTGGAAGCGCTTCCCGCGCCTTTTCGGTGAGGGATTGCTGGTGCTCGCGCTCGCCGCGCTGACGGTGCTGCCCTGGACGATCCGCAACGAGATCCAGCTGGGCCACTGGGTCGCGGTCTCGACCAACGGCGGCTATACGCTCCTCACCGGCAACCACGACACCGCGACCGGCGACTACACCCCCGACGCGCCGGTGGTGAAGGAGCTGATGGCCCGCCCCGGCCTCGACGAAGTGGCGCGCGACGCCGAGGCGCGGCGACTGGGAATGGCGTGGATCACCGCGCATCCCGACCGCTTCGCCAAGCTGCTGCCGAAGAAGTTCCTGCGCCTCTGGCTGCCCGATGGCGAGGCCGAGTGGGCCTATCAGGGCGGCGCGCCGGGCTATGCGCGGTTCGAGATGGTCTATCGCGCGGTGCGGGTGCTCAATCAGGGGTACTACGTGCTGCTGATGGCGGCTTTTGGCGCCGCGTTCTTCGTGATGATCGCAAGACGTCGGCGCGACGGGCAGCGGTGGATCGGCTGGTGGCTGCTGCCTTACGGGATCGCGCTCTATCCGACGCTGATCTGCCTCGTGTTCTCGGGCCAGTCGCGGTTTCACTATCCGGTGATGCCGTGGGTCTGCATGACGGCCGGGTGGCTGGCGATGACGGCACTGGGCAAGCTGAGCGAACGCGGAACGCACGTGCATACCCTGCACTGAAGGGCTCGATCCCTGGACCGGCGGTTGTGAACCGCCAACTTGGCAGCGTGAGGCGCGGGGGCTTCGACAAGCTCAGCCTGAGCGGATTTTAGAAATACCCCTATTCCCGCTCAGGCTGAGCTTGTC
>NZ_BAAILP010000331.1:0-245 GCF_054589055.1 Novosphingobium sp. 11B
CATCCTTGGGCCTGAAGCTCTTCACGCTGGCCCACGCTTCGACCAACGTGCCGTCCACCGAGAAATGATCGTCGGACAGAAGAGCCTGCACGCGGGCCTGGTTGATGATGGCGGACAGGAACTTGGCGGCAACGTCCCTGGATAGTAGCCTCTCGCGGTTCTTGGTGAAGACCGTGACATCCCAGATCGGCGCATCCATCGCCAGGCCGACAAACCAGCGGAAGAGCAGGTTGTAATCCATCTGC
>NZ_BAAILP010000332.1:0-5391 GCF_054589055.1 Novosphingobium sp. 11B
CGAGCGGCCGGGTAACTCACGGTGCAGCCCGGCTCGACCTGTATTCCATCGGAAAGTCCCATGTGGCCGTCGTTAGGGTTCGCATCGTTATCGGCCGAAGGCTATCCGGGATGGCCGTCCCAAGTCCTGCCATGTGTCGCAGGAACGTATGGACGGCGTTTGCAGTAGCGCAGAGACAGTCCGGGTCTTCGAACGGACGCGTGGTTTGCGTAGCTACGGCTGAAACCGCATCCCGGCCCACGACGCCGACCCGATACACCTCTCCAGCGTGATCATCGCCGGATCGGATGCTGGGGCATATAACCTATGTGGTTATAAATGTCAAGACATCATTGCCATGCCCGTGTGCGGAACCATTTGGTGACGACGTATTTGACGCCGCGCACCACCGGCCGTGCCGCATGCATGGTCCATGGATTTGGCGAACCGTCGGGCAGGGCATTGTTCCACAAGAGCAGCGTACCGGCGCAAGGCGGAATGCTGAGCGCGACGCGGGTGAAATCGGTCATGCCGCCTTCGTCTACCGTGTTGAGATAGACCATGGCGGTCCAGCTGCGCTGTCCGCCGCAGCGCCGTTCGTCGCGCCAGTAACCGGCGGCCGTATCGAACCAGTCGCAATGTTCGTTGAAGTATTGCCCGCAAAGGTAGCGCTGGCCCTGCGCCGCTTCTCCGCACATGGGCGATATGCCGGTTACCGCCGAGAGGCGCGCTTCGAGAATGCGGACGCATTCGTCGGCTTCGTCGATGTCGCCCGAATAGCTGGTGCGGTAATCCGGCCAGGACGTTCCATCGACCAAGCTGGACGGGCAGGCGACACCGTCGATCAGCGTCATCAGGCGCGCGCAAGTCGGCGCCGCGAGAAAGCCGTCGATGGCGTAGATTTCCGCGCGTTCTTCCGGGAAACGACGGATGCCGGGCTCAGCTGCCAGCCGTTCCCGCACTGCCGCGCCGATACGGGCAAGAGCCTTGCAGTCGGGATGGGCGGGCGTTGTCATGACCGGCAGACTATCCGCATTCGCCGGGAGTTCAATCGCCCGTGTGAAGTATCAGTCTGCCGGATCGTCGTAGGACATAAGAAAACTCCCGGAGTTTTACATCCGGGAGCTTGTCTTGCTTCACGTTTTTGCGGCTTACCAGAAGAAGTCGTAGATCACGTCCACCACTTCGCCGCTATAGATGTCCACCAGCATAACGTCGTCGTAGTAGCGGACCCAGCGATAGGGGCCATAGACCGGCGGCAGGCGATAGGCGTAAGGATCGTTGATCCAGTACCGGTTGCCGTAGAACATCGAGCCGAGCGAGAAGCCGATGCTCACGCGGCGATAGGAATAGCCGTCGTAGGGCGCATAATACCGGCCCATGCGGTATGTGTTGCGATTGCGATCGCGATAGCGCTGCCAGTCGTAGCGGTTGTCACGGCGCCAGTCGTTGCGGTTCCACGCCTGATAGCGATCGCCCCGGTCGTTGCCGCGCCAGCCGTTATTGTTGTCTCCGCGGCGATCATTACCGCGCCAGCCGTTGTTGTTGTCGCCGCGACGGTCGTTGCCTCGCCAACCGTTGTTGTCGTCTCGGCGGTTGTTGTCCGCGCGCCATGCATTGTTGCGGTCGCGGTTGTCGTCGCCTCGGCGGTCGTTGCCGGCCTGCCATCCGTTGCCGCGATCCCGGTTCTGATTATCGTCGCGGCGGATCGCCTGTCCGGCGCCGCGATCGCCGCCAGGGCGCTGGTCGTTGCCCTGCCAGCCCGGACGTCCCTGTTGCTGGCCCTGCTGCTGACCCTGCGCAGGGCGCGAGCCTTGCCAGTTGGGGCGGTCGTCGCCGCGCACTTGCTGCTGCGGGGCGGGGCGTGTCTGAGGCTGAGCCTGAGGCTGGCGCTGCTGCTCGCGCATCTGGCGAAGCTGCGGCCCGATCTCGCTGCGGCCGTTCAGGCGCTGCTGCTGCTGGGGCTGCGGCCGGGACTGGGGACGCTCTGCACGGGCGTTGTTGCCGCGATCACGGCCCTGGTCCTGGGCAAAGCTCGGGCTCGACATGCCTGTGATCGCGAGCGCCATGGTGGCGGCGGCGATCAGTACACCTGCTTTTCTGTTTATCGTTGCCATTGTTCCGGTCTCCAAACCGAAGTGCCGGACGGCGAAGCGCGGCTCATCGTTGAACGGGGTGTACCGGATCAGCGCTGTCGCAATGGTGAATGGCGGCGTTGCTCACCGTTAAGTTTCGTAATGTTGCAGCGACAAAAAAAGCCGCCGCCCGGTTTCCCGAGCAACGGCTTTGTCTGGGCCGGTGCCGTACCGAAAGCCGCCGGATGGCGGCTTTCGAAACAGCGCAAATCAGCGCGTCAGCTTTTTATACGCCAGCGCGGTCGGACGGTCGGCGGCATCACCCAGACGGCGGCGCTTGTCCTCTTCGTAAGCGGCGAAGTTGCCCTCGAACCATTCGACGTGGCTGTTGCCCTCGAATGCGAGGATGTGGGTTGCGAGACGGTCGAGGAAGAAGCGGTCGTGGCTGATGACCACGGCGCAGCCCGCGAAGTTCTCGATCGCCTCTTCCAGCGCGCCCAGCGTTTCCACGTCGAGGTCGTTGGTCGGTTCGTCGAGCAGGAGGACGTTGCCACCCTCCTTGAGCATCTTGGCCATGTGGACGCGGTTGCGCTCACCGCCAGACAGCTTGCCGACGTTCTTCTGCTGGTCGGCGCCCTTGAAGTTGAACGCACCCACGTAGGCGCGGGTCGAGGTGTCGTGACCGTTGACCTTCATGTAGTCGAGGCCGTCGGAGATTTCCTCCCAGACGTTCTTCTTAGGGTCGAGGTGGTCGCGGCTCTGGTCAACGAAGCCGAGGTGGACGGTCGAGCCCATCTCGATGGTGCCCTCGTCAGGCGTTTCCTTGCCGGTGATGAGCTTGAACAGCGTCGACTTGCCCGCGCCGTTCGGGCCGATGACGCCGACGATGCCGCCCGGCGGCAGGATGAACGAGAGGTTCTCGAACAGCAGCTTGTCGCCATAGGCCTTCGAGATGTTGTTGACCTCGATGACCTTGCCGCCGAGGCGCTCGGGCACCTGGATGACGATCTGGGCCTTGCCGGGACGGCGGCCCGACTGCGCTTCCTGCAGCTGCTCGAACTTGCGGATACGCGCCTTGGACTTGGTCTGGCGCGCGGCCGGGGTCTGCCGGATCCACTCGAGTTCTTCCTTGAGCGCCTTGGCGCGGCCGGATTCCTCGCGGTCCTCCTGCTCCATGCGCTTGGACTTCTTCTCGAGGTAGGTCGAGTAGTTGCCCTCATACGGAAAGTACTTGCCGCGATCGAGTTCGAGGATCCAGTTCACCACGTTGTCGAGGAAGTAGCGATCGTGGGTGATCATCAGGACCGCGCCCGCGTATTCCTTCAGGTGGTTTTCCAGCCATTCGACGGATTCGGCGTCGAGGTGGTTGGTCGGTTCGTCGAGCAGCAGGATCGAGGGCTTCTGGATCAGCAGGCGGGTCAGCGCGACGCGGCGCTTTTCACCGCCCGACAGGCTGTTGACGGGCCAGTCGCTGGGCGGGCAGCGGAGGGCCTCCATCGCGATTTCGAGCTGGTTGTCGAGCGTCCAGCCGTCGACCGCGTCGATCTTGCCCTGCAGGTCGCCCATTTCCTCCATGAGCGCGTCGAAATCGACGTCCTCCGGCGGATCGCCCATGATGTTGGAGATCTCGTTGAAGCGGTCGACCAGATCGGCGGTCTCGCGCGCGCCGTCCTTGACGTTTTCGAGGACGGTCTTGGTCGGATCGAGTTCCGGCTCCTGCTCGAGATAGCCGACGGTGATGTTCTCACCGGGCCAGGCTTCGCCGGTGAAGTCGGTGTCGATGCCGGCCATGATCTTGATCAGGGTGGACTTACCGGCGCCGTTCGGGCCGACGATGCCGATCTTGGCGCCCTGGTAGAACTGCAGCGAGATGTCGCTGAGCACCGGCTTCTGGGCACCGGGGAAGGTCTTGGTCATGCCCTTCATGACATAGGCGTATTGGGCGGCCATGCGGTTCCTCTGGATGGAATTCGAAGTCTGGAAAACAGTTGGGGCCGCTACTACAGGGGTGAGGGCACATTGCCAAGGGTGAGGCAAAGTACACGCGTCGTCCCGGACTTGCTCCGGGACCGGTGGCGGTCTTCAAGCATGAACCATCGTTCAAGGCGCGCGAAGCAACGTGGGCTGGTCAGGGCCAGCGGTCCCGGATCACGTCCGGGATGACGATGCCGCTCTGATCAAGTCACGCAGCGTCCGCGGCAGGAAGGCCAGTCCGGCCATGACGGTCGGCACGCTCAGGATCGCCCAGTAGAAGTTCACCGGCCTTGCGAAGACCGCCAGCAGCAGTGCGATCGTCGCGAGCCACGGCAGCGCGAAGCGGGCCAGCGGCGGCGGCGCTCCCAAAAACCCGAGCAAGCAGAGCAGCACGGCGAGATAGCTGAACGGAGCCGGGATCAGGTGCAGCAGCGTCACGTCGGCGATGTCCTGCAGCACCGCTCCGGGGCCGCGAAGGCCGTCCCAGCCTTGTGACAGCGCATCGCCGGGAAGCGAGAGCGGCACGACCGCCTGCCGGTGCAGAAGCAATACCACGGCATAGCCTGCAATCAGCGCAGCCCACGCGGCCAGTTCCCGGTATCGGCCGCTCCGCCAAGCCCAGAATGCCGCGAGCAGCACGAAGGGCAGCGCCAGTTCGCGGATCGCCAGCGCCGATGCGGCGGCAAGGAAGGCGGCGGTCGGGAAGGCGGGAGCCGTCAGGCCCTTGACCCGCAGTGCCATGGCCAGCGCCACGAGCACGCCCGCCCACAATTCATGCGACACCGAAAGCCCGGGGCTCGCGACCATCGCGCCGCCGACCAGAACGAGCAGCATGGCCAGCATCCGCTCGCGTCCATTCACCAGCGGCCGCAGCATCGTAAACCATGCGGCGGCGGTGACGGCAAGCAGCACGCAGAGGAGGACATGCACCGTGCGCCAGCCCAGCGCCGCCTCGATCCACGCCAGCGTCGGCAGGCGCACCGTCACGAAGGGGCTGGTCGGAAAGCCGTGTGCGCGCTGGAGGCGGGTGGCGGCGTGGTAGTAGTCCTCGCCTCCGGCAACCGCATTGCCGATGTCGTGATAAAGCTGCACGTCGGAATAGCGCCCGTCGCCGCTGATCGCCTCTCCGGTACTAGCTGCGCCGATAGTCAGCGTAGCCAGCGCGAGCACCACGAAAAGGGCGATCACGGCGAGGGCCTGAAGACGGGTGAGGGCGGCGAGCATGGCGCGGTTGTGTTCGCTCATACCGGCGGCGACAAGACGCGGCACTGCTTATCCACACGCCTTGATCCCCAAAATCTTCGTCATTGCGAGCGCAGCGAAGCAACCCAGGGCGGCATAATACTGCACTGGATTGCTTCGC
>NZ_BAAILP010000332.1:5582-7017 GCF_054589055.1 Novosphingobium sp. 11B
CACTTGCGCACATGAGCACCCTCCCAGTCCTTCGCGCGGGGCTTCTTGCCGCCGCGCTGTCCGCTGCCGTCCCGGCTTTCGCAACTCCCCAGCAGGGCTCAGGCGTCGCCTGGGACATCGTCGAGGGCCTGACCACCGAGATCGGCCCGCGCATGGCCGGCTCCGAGGCCGAGGCGCGCGCACGCGACTGGGGTTCGGCCAAGCTCAAGGCGCTCGGTTTCCAGAACGTGCGGGTGGAGGAGTTCAAGACCCTCGCCTGGAAGCGCGGTCCCGAGAGCGCGAAGCTGACCGCGCCTTACGCGCAGCCGCTGGCGATCACCGCGCTTGGTTTCTCGGTGCCGACACCCAAGGGCGGGCTGAAGGCTCCGCTGGTCTACTTCCCGACGCTCGATGCGCTGGAAGCGGCGCCCGACGGATCGCTCAAGGGCAAGGTGGCCTTCATCGACCACGCGATGCGCGCGGCGCAGGATGGTTCGGGCTATGGCCCTTACGGCAATGTGCGCCGTCAGGGGCCGACGATCGCCTCGCGCAAGGGCGCGGCGGGCGTGGTGATCCGCTCGGCGGGCACCGACAGCCACCGCAACCCGCATACCGGCGTCACCATCTTCGCCAAGGACGTGGCACCGATCCCGGCGGGCGCGGTGTCGAACCCCGATGCCGACCTGATCGCCCGCACCGCCGCAAGGACTGCTGCGGGGGGCAAGCCGATGGCCATCGACCTGACGCTGGAGGGCAAGCCGTTCCCCGATGCGCCTTCGGGCAACGTCATCGCCGACCTGCCGGGGCGCGATCCCTCGCTGCCGATCATCGTCATCGCCTGCCACCTCGACAGCTGGGACCTCGGCACCGGTGCGATCGACGATGCTTCGGGCTGCGCCATCGTGACGGCGGCGGCGCTTGCCGCGCAGCAGGGCGGGCAGGCTTTGCGCACCATCCGCGTGCTGTGGTCGGGTAACGAGGAGATGGGCGTCGGCGGAGGCGGCGGTGCGGCCTATGCGCGCATGCACGGGTCGGAGCCCCACGCCGTCGCCATGGAAAGCGACTTCGGCGCGGACAAGGTCTGGGCGGCGAAGTTCAACACCGCCGCCGACAACAAGCCGATGGTGGACAAGGTGAAGGCCGCGCTCTGGCCGATGGGCGTCGTCCCACATGATGGCGAGACCGAGGGCGGGGCCGACGTCGCCGCGATCATCAAGGCGCAGAATCTGGCGGTGATCGATCTCGGGCAGGACGGGATGCACTACTTCGATCTGCACCACACGCCGGACGATACGCTCGACAAGGTCGATCCTGCGGCGTTGCAGCAGAACGTCGATGCCTGGGCGGCGGTGTTGAAGGTGATTGCGAATGAGCCCGGAGTGATTGGCAAGGGCATGTAAGGAAGGCCCACCCCCGACCCCTCCCGCGAGCGGGAGGGGGGAAGCAAGGTCCGCCC
>NZ_BAAILP010000332.1:7181-52093 GCF_054589055.1 Novosphingobium sp. 11B
AAGCTCAGCCTGAGCGGAATTGAGAGCGAGGGATTTCAATCCTCGCTGCTCGTCACATTACCCCCGCTCATCCTGAGCTTGTCGAAGGATCTGCTCCGCCACCGCGACCAGCCGCCGGGCCTGCTCCAGATGCAGCAGTTCGGTCATCTTGCCATCGACCTTGATCGCGCCCTTGCCCTGGTTCTCCGGCAGCGCGAATGCCGCGATCACCGAGGCCGCCCAGCCAAGGTCCGCTTCGCTCGGTGAGAACACCGTATTGCAGGGCTCGATCTGCGCGGGATGGATCAGGCTCTTGCCGTCGAAGCCGAACAGCAGCCCCTGCCGCGCCTCCGCCTCGAACACACCTAAATCGCGGAATTCGTTGCAGACGCCGTCGAGCACGGTGACGCCGTGCGCCCGCGCGGCCGCGACCGCCATCGACAGGAACGGCAGGAACGGCGTGCGCTCGGGCACGGACTGCGCGCGCATCTCCTTGGCGAGATCGTTGAGGCCCATGATCCACAACGACAGCCGCGTCGAACGGGCCTTCGCCGCGATCGGCTCCAGCGCGAAGACACTCGCGCAAGTCTCTATCATCGCCCAGAGTTGCAGGGTTTCGGGAGCGCCGCTCAGCGCATCCTGCAGCCGGTCGATGTCCTGCGGGCCGTTGACCTTGGGCGCCAGCACCGCGTCGGCCTTCGACCCGGCGACGGCGGCAAGGTCCGCCGCGCCCCATTCGGTATCGAGCCCGTTGACGCGGATCGCGACTTCCCGGTGGCCGAAGCCGCCTTGCGCGATCGCGGCGACGGCGGCAGCGCGTGCCTCTTCCTTGGCCTCGGGCGCGACCGCGTCCTCGAGGTCGAGGATCACCACGTCGCAGGGCAGGGTGCGCGCCTTGGCGAGAGCCTTGGCATTCGAGGCGGGCAGGTAGAGCGCGCTGCGGCGGGGGCGGTCGATCGAAGTCATCAGGGCAGGTTCCCGTGTCGAGTATGTCGCCGCCTCCTTGCGGCGCGCGGCGCCACGGGGTCAAGCGCGGGCGCCGTGGTTTTTAGGGTATCGACCAACCGCTACGCAAATTCCTCTAGGCCTAAAGAACAATTTGCAATCGTTTGCCTGCTATATACCCTTTATCAGCCGCAAATGGTCGCCCGCGCATCGCGGCCAAGGGCGCGGAGTCCTCTCCCTTCCTCCGCGCCCTGAGCGGTAGCCCATGCGGGTCGCAGACGTCGCCCCGTGACCTGCTCCATCAAGGATCGGGCACGGGGCACTTCCTCAGAGATCGGCGAGAATGCGCTCGCTCTCCTGCCACAACCGCGCGGCCGCCGCATCGTCGAGCGCCTGCGGGGCGGCCGGAATCTCGGCAAGGTCGTGGAAGTAGCGCCCCCCGTTCACGCCCGCCTCGGGCGCGGTGGCGAGCCAGACGATCGTGCGCGCGGACTGCTCGGGCGAGACGAGATCCTGTCCCTTGCCATAGGCCTGCAGCGAGGCTTCGCCGTGGCTCCAAAAATTCGAGCCGACCTTGCCCGGATGCATGGCCTGCGCGGTGATGCCCTTGTCGGCGAGGCGGCTGGCCAGTTCGCGGGTGAACAGCAGGTTGGCGAGCTTGGCCTGGCAATAGGCGGGACCGGTGGCGAAGTCGTCCAGCATCATCAGGTCGTCCCAGCGCATCGCTTTCGCCTGTTCGTGCGCGAGCGATGAGACGGCGATCACCCGCACCGTGCCGGAGGGGCTGTCCTGCGCCGCGCGCTCCAGCAGAGGGAGCAGTTCGCGGGTCAGCAGGAAAGGGGCAAGGTGGTTGGCGGCAAAAGTCGCCTCCAGCCCCTCGGATGAGAGGTAGAGCCCGTCGCGGATGCCGCCCGCGTTGTTGACGAGGACGTGGACCTTGTCGGTTAGCGCGGCGATCTCGCTCGCGACGCGGCGCACGTCGGCCATCTCGGCGAAGTCGCCGCGCAGGAAATCGACTTTGCCGAAAGCGCGCAGTTCCGCTTCGGCGGCGTCGCAGCGGGCCGGATCGCGCCCGGTCGCGATGACGTGCCAGCCCATGCGGGCGAACTCGGCCGCACTGGCCTTGCCGATGCCGGAACTGGCGCCGGTGATCACGACGACGGGCTGCGGCTTCGCGGAATTATCGGACATTTCGGCATTCTCCCTCGCGCGCCCGGCCTTTGCGGGTCGCGGTGTCTTGTCTATCGTGGCTCGGCCCCCTTGAGGAACAAGTCGATCGCGAAGCGCACGCGCCGGTCGATGTCCTGTTCGGTCAGCATATTGCCCGACAGAATGAAGCGCACCGGGCCGCTGACGACCATGCTCATGAACACGTTGGCCGCAAGCATCGCGTCGCCGATGGCGAGGCGGCCTGCCTCGGTCTCTTCCTCGAGGATCTGCGCGAGGAACCGCACGGTCGGCAGCGCGGCGATGTCGTAATAGGTCTGGAAGATGTCCGGGAAGCGGTAGCTCTCGGTATTGATGAGCCGTTGCAGCTTCGCACCCGCAGGTTCTCCCACCAGTCCGATCCGCAGCATCGCGATGGCAATGAGCGTATCCTCCAGCGTGTCCCCGCGCGTGGCGGCGATCGTCCCGCTACCGACCGCACGGGCCTCGGTGCCGTGGCGGACGGCGGCGCGGAAAAGCGCGGCCTTGTCCGGGTACTTCGCATAGACCGTGCGCTTGGTCATGTTCACGTCGGCGGCGATCCCCTCGATCGTGGCGCTTTCGTATCCCTTGTCGAGAAAGTGTTCGAGCGCGGTGTCGAGCAGGGCGACCTGCCGGGCCTGCGCCTGTTCGCGCGTGGGTCGGCCCGCCTTGGGGAGCGCAGGGTGCGTGTCTTCGAGCATGATCCCCATGGACCCGATTTGGCTTGCGTCGCCAAGAGGCTCGTGAATAATGAAACGCATAAGGTGTTATTAATCGAGTCGCGATGGACTGTCCAGTCCGTCGCGGCGGCAAGGGAGAGGAGTAAGGGAAGCATGGGCATTGCTGCGGACAAACTCACTGCGCTGGTCGCTGACCCGGAGCGCTTCGCGTTCTCCGCGGGCGACTTGCGCGAAACCCAGGTCGCCGCGCTGGACGAGCGGTTTCAGGAGCGCCGCGATCGGATCAAGCTGCTCGGCCTGCGCGCCCGCGACGCCGGGATCGACAGCATCGCGCGGATCGAGGACGTGGTGCCGGTGCTGTTTCCGCACACCGCCTACAAGTCCTATCCGGAAAGCTACCTGATGGACGAGCGCTGGGATCGGCTGACCAAGTGGCTCGGCACGGTCTCGGCCTACCCGATCGAGGGCATCGCGACGGACGGGATCGCCGGGATCGACGACTGGATCGCGCGGCTGGCGGAGCAGGGGCACTTCATTTCCTGCTCCAGCGGCACCACCGGCAAGTCGGCGATGCTGATCGCCTCGCGGAAGGACATGGACTGGTCGCGGATCGACACGGTCAACGTCTTCGCTTGGGGCTCGGGCGTTGTGCCGGCGCAGGACCGGCTGATCGTCGGCTGCGCTCCCGTGGCGACGGTGCCCAAGAACGCGGCGATCGCCCAGGCGCAGTACGAGGCTTTCGCCAATCCCGAGTGGCCGCGCTGGGCCTATCCGGTGCCGCCGATCACGGTCGGTTCGCTGACGGCGATGGTGGTCATGCGCAAGAAGATCGCCGAGGGCACCGCCCGTCCGGACGAGATCGCCGCCTTCGAGGAAACATCGGCCGAGCGCGCGCGGCTGGTCGCCGATGCGGTGCCCGCGACGGCGCAGTTCATCATCGAGAACCGCCACCGCAAGCTCCAGCTTTCGGGGCTGTGGAACGGGCTGTGGCAGGTCGCCAAGGCCGTGCGCGACGCGGGCTACGGGCGTGAGGACTTCAATCCGGACAACTCGATCTACGTCGGCGGGGGGCTCAAGCGCGCGCAGCTTCCGGCGGACTATCAGGACTATGTGTTCGAGACGTTCAACATCCCGGCCGACCGGCATTTCCAGAACTATTCGATGCAGGAACTGAACTCCGGCATGCCGAAGTGCCGAGAGGGCGGGCGCTATCACGTGCCGCCGTGGATCGTGCCGGTGCTGCTCGACAAGTCGGGTGACGAGGCGCTTCCCCATGCGGGCGGCGAACAGGAAGGGCGCGCGGCGTTCTTCGACCTCTCGCTCGACGGACGCTGGGGCGGCGTCATCACCGGCGACAGGATTTCGCTGGACCATTCCCCTTGCGCTTGCGGGAACCACGGCCCGTCGATCCGCGACGACATCGCCCGTTATGCGGATCTGGAAGGCGACGACAAGATCGGCTGCGCAGGCACGGTCGACGCTTATGTGCGAGGTGTGGCATGAACGAGATCGCACAGCCTGAGGTCAGCGAAGACCTCGTCTCCGCCCCGTTCTTCCTGCGCGGCGAGGTGCTGCACGGGACCGACGTGATCCAGACGTCGCGCGACCTCGGCGTCACGTTCGCCACGCCGCGCATTCCCTTCGACCGCGCAGTGCCGCCGCGCACCGAAGTGCCGCCGCTCCTCAACGTACCGCTGGCCGAGATCATCGACTTCCTCGTCGAGACCGGCCAGCGCCTGCTCGCGCACGACAACTCGCACATGCAGGAATGCATCGAGCGGATGTGCCGCACGCATATCCTGCCACGCGCGGTGGTAGAGAACACCGCGCGTCATGCGGCCGCCTATCTCGACAAGCGGGTGCTGATGGCGGAAGTCGAGCAGAACTTCCCCGATCCGCGCGCGCTCGACGAATGGGTGCCGAAGCAGGACTTCACCGGCCGCAGGAGCTTCGTGCGCGCCTTCGCACCGCGCCTGATCCATGTGCTGCCGGGCAATTCTCCCGGCGTCGCGGTGAAGTCGGTGGCGCAGGGGGCGATGGTGAAGGGCATCAACCTGTTCAAGATGAGCAGCGCCGATCCCTTCACCATGGTCGCGATCCTGCGCACGATGGCGGACCTCGATCCCACCCATCCGATCGTGCGCTCGATGTCGGCGGTCTACTGGCGCGGCGGCGACGATGCGACCGAGCGGGTGCTCTATCGCCCGCAGTACTTCGACAAGATCGTCGCCTGGGGCGGCGGGGACGCGATCAACAACGTCATCAAGTACCTCGGCCCCGGCTTCCAGCTGGTGTCCTTCGATCCCAAGACCTCGATCTCGATGGTCGGGCGCGAGGCGCTGGTGGACGAGGCAACCATCGACCGCGTCGCGGACTTGTGCTCGGCGGACGTGATGACACTCAACCAGGAGGCCTGCGTCGCCAGCCGCTTCCAGTTCGTCGAGGGGGACGAGGCGGCGGTAGACCGTTTCTGCGCGCGCCTGCACCATCACGTGGCTCGCCGTGCGGCGGAAAGCGGCGACGTGCGCCCGCTCGACATGGACATGCGCGAAGCGGTCGAATCGATGACGCTGATGGATGACGAGTACGGCGTCTGGGGCCGCACCGACGGGCGGGGCCTGGTGATCCGCTCGGATGAGCCGGTGGACTTCCACCCGATCAACAAGACCGCCAACGTCGTGCGCGTGGGCAGCCTTGACGATGCGGTGAAGTGGATCAACGTGGCGACGCAGACGGTCGGCTTCTACCCGTTCGACCGCATGGCCGCCTACCGCGACCGCCTCGCCGCCGGGGGCGCGCAGCGCATCGTGCATCTGGGAGAGGCGGGGCCTTCGACCATCGGCAATCCGCACGACGCGATGTACCCGCTTCACCGCTTCGTGCACTGGATGGCGCACGAGGACGGGCGGGGGTAGCGCAGGCACCCTTCGACAAGCTCAGGGTGAGCGGGGTGGAGTGGATTTCCTGCCCCATCGCAAGGTTCTTCCAACCTCCGACCCCGCTCAGGCTGAGCCTGTCGAAGCCCTCTCCGATCACCCGCAACATCGCCGAGACGGATATGTCCGCCCCTCGCTTGCCTGCCGCCGCGAGTGCGCTACCCATCGATCGAACAGCCCGCCATGCCGGGCACGCGAAGGGGATCATAACCACCATGGCCGTCGAAATCCTGCTCCCGAAGATCGGTTTCTCCATGCAGGAGGGCCAGGTCGCCGAATGGCTCGCCGCCGATGGGGCGCAAGTGACCGAAGGCCAGCCGCTATTCTCGCTGGAGGCGGACAAGTCCACCAACGAGGTCGAATCTCCCGCTACCGGCACACTCAAGATCGTCACGCAGACGGGCGAGACTTACGAAGTCGGCACCGTTCTCGGCTGGATCGAGTAACCGGCTGGACAGGCGCGGATCGTCGGGTCACTATCCGCGTCATGAACCGCCTTCTTACCGCTGTCGCCGCCTTCGGGCTCCTCGCCGTTTCGGGCACCGCGCATGCCAGTCTCGCAGTCGGCGCGAAGGCCCCGCAGTTCGCGGCCAAGGGCGCCAAGGCGGGCAAGGAGGTCGATTTCGATCTCGCCAAGGCGTTGAAGAAAGGGCCGGTCGTGCTCTACTTCTATCCCAAGGCATTCACGCAGGGCTGCACGCTGGAGGCTCACGCCTTCGCCGAAGCCACGCCCGAGTTCGCGCAGCTTGGCGCAACCGTGGTGGGCATGTCGGCGGACGACCTGCCGACGCTCAAGAAATTCTCGACCGAGGAATGCCGCGACAAGTTCGCGGTCGCCACCGCCAGCCCCAAGGTGACCAAGGATTACGACGTTGCACTCACCCGGCCGGGCGTCCCGGCGGGCATGACCCAGCGCGTCAGCTACGTCATCGACCAGAGCGGCCACGTCGCCTTCGTCCACTCCGACATGGACTACCGCGAACACGTCACGATGACGCTGGCGGCGGTCAAGGCGATGAAAGCCAAACGTCCCGGTTGAACCCGGCCCCTTGCGCCGAACCGCCTGAGCGCCACTTTACAAACAGCCGTACTGCGCTAAGCGGTGCGGCTCGTTTGTTTCAGGCCGGTCGTGATCCCGGCTCATCGGAGATTTTCGCCATGCGTGCCGAGGGGCAGGCCCACATTGTCCGTATCGAGAAGGCCCTCGCGCTGGTCCGCAAGTTCCTCGACTGGGACCGCGCGCTGCGCCGGTTCGACGAGCTGAACGCGCGCGTCGAGGACCCGACCCTTTGGGAAAAGCCCAAGGAGGCCGAGGCGGTCATGAAGGAACGTCGCCGTCTCGAGGCCGCGATCGGCGCGGTGAACTCGATCAGCGCCGAGATGGCCGATGCCGTCGAGTTCGTCGAACTGGGCGAGATGGAAGGCGATGAGGAAACCATCGCCGAGGGCCTGTCGGCGCTCGCCGCGCTGGCCGAGCGCGCCGATCAGGACAAGGTCACCGCGCTGCTTTCGGGCGAGGCGGACGGCAACGACACCTATCTCGAAGTCCACGCCGGGGCCGGCGGAACCGAGAGCCAGGACTGGGCGGAAATCCTTCAGCGCATGTACACGCGCTGGGCGGAGCGCCACGGCTACAAGGTCGAGCTGGTCGACTATCACGCGGGCGAAGCGGCGGGCATCAAGAGCTGCACCCTGCTCATCAAGGGCGAAAACGCCTATGGCTATGCCAAGACCGAAAGCGGCGTCCACCGCCTGGTCCGCATCAGCCCTTATGACAGCGCGGCGCGGCGCCACACCAGCTTCTCGTCGGTGTGGGTCTATCCGGTGATCGACGATACCTTCGAGATCGAGATCAACCCGTCGGACCTGAAGATCGACACCTATCGCGCTTCGGGCGCGGGCGGTCAGCACGTCAACACCACCGATTCGGCAGTGCGCATCACGCACCAGCCCTCGGGGATCATCGTCGCCAGCCAGATCGACCGTTCGCAGCACAAGAACCGCGAAATCGCCATGGGCATGCTGAAAGCGCGCATGTTCGAGGCCGAGATGCGCCGCCGCGAGGAAGCCGCGAGCGCCGAACACGCGAGCAAGAGCGACATCGGCTGGGGGCACCAGATCCGCTCCTACGTGCTGCAGCCGTACCAGCAGGTGAAGGACTTGCGCACGGGTGTGGTCTCGACCGCGCCCGACGACGTGCTCGACGGCGCCCTCGATCCGTTCATGGCCGCGGCCCTGTCGCAGCGCGTGACCGGCGAGAAGGTCGAAGTCGAAGACGCCGACTGAAACGTGGCGGCCGTCTCGTCCCGGGACAGTGGCCGGGGCGAGGGGGCATGAATGCGACGGATCTCTTTCAACCGTTTTGCCAATCGGGCGCACAGGCGCTAAGGGGCCGCATGTTTCGCGCGCATACCCTCTTTCCGGCCGTGCTGGTGCCTGCTCTGTTGAGCCTGGCCGCCTGCCAGCAGCCCGCCGTCGATGACGGCCGGGAAAAGGGCGCGCCGAAGTTCCCCAAGCCCGATCGCCCCGTTGCGCAAAGCACCTCCAGCACGTTCTCCACCGAAGCCCAGCGCGACAGCGCGGGCGAGGCCAACACGGTAATGGACCTTGCAGGCGTGGCGCCTGGCATGAGCGTGGCCGATCTCGGCGCGGGCGAGGGGTACTACACCGTCCGCCTCTCGCACCGCGTCGGCAAGAAGGGCCGGGTTCTGGGCGAGGATATCGATCGCGGTGCCAACGAACGCCTCGCCACGCGCGTCATGCGCGAGGAACTGGAGAACGTCTCGATCAAGCTGGGCCGCCCGAGCGATCCCAGCCTGCCCGAGAAGAGTTTCGACCGCATCTTCCTGGTCCATATGTACCACGAGGTCGGCGACCCTTACGGTTTCCTCTGGAGGCTGCGCCCGGCGCTGCGTCCCGGCGGTAAGCTGGTGGTCGTGGATGTCGATCGCCCCGCCGGTGGGCACGGCCTGCCGCCTTCGCTGCTTTTCTGCGAATTTGCGTCGGTGGGCTATCGGTTGACGGAATTTGTTCGCAAGCCCGAATTACAGGGCTATTATGCGCAGTTTGAAGCCGCAGGGGCAAGGCCTGCGCCGGCAGATATCAAGCCGTGCCGAATTTCGGGGGTAGCGCCGCCGAAAACCAATGGATCGCAGGGCTGAGCCGCGAAAGCCTGGGGAAAGACGAGAGAAAATGAGTTTCAAGGGTCTCAAGCCGATCATCTATGGTGGCCGTGAAGTCTGGCCGCTGGTCGAAGGCGGCAAGGGCGTCGCCGCGACGAACCACATGAGTTCGGGCGCGTGGGCGGCTGCGGGCGGCATCGGCACGGTCAGCGCGGTGAATGCCGACAGCTACGACGCCGAAGGCAAGATCATCCCGCAGATCTACAACGCACTGACCCGCAAGGAACGCCACCAGGAACTGATCGACTACGCCATCGACGGCGCGGTCGAGCAGGTCCGCCGGGCTTTCGACATTTCGGGCGGCAAGGGCGCGATCAACATCAACGTCCTGTGGGAAATGGGCGGCGCGCAGCAGATTCTCGAAGGCGTTCTGGAAAAGACCCGGGGCATGGTCACGGGCGTCACCTGCGGTGCGGGCATGCCTTACAAGCTGTCCGAGATCGCGGCGCGCTTCAACGTCAACTACCTGCCGATCGTCAGCTCCGCGCGTGCGTTTCGCGCGCTGTGGAAGCGTGCCTATCACAAGGTCGCCGACCTGATGGGCGCGGTGGTCTACGAGGATCCGTGGCTGGCGGGCGGTCACAACGGCCTGTCCAACGCCGAAGACCCGCTCAAGCCCGAGGATCCGTATCCCCGCGTCAAGGCCCTGCGCGACACCATGCGCGCGGAAGGCGTGCCGGACAGCGTGCCGATCGTGATGGCGGGCGGCGTCTGGTTCCTGCGTGACTGGAACGAATGGATCGACAACCCGGAACTCGGCTCGATCGCGTTCCAGTACGGCACCCGTCCGCTGCTGACGCACGAGAGCCCGATCCCGCAGGCGTGGAAGGATCACCTGCGCACGCTGGAGCCCGGCGACGTGCTGCTCCACCGCTTCTCGCCCACCGGCTTCTATTCCTCGGCCGTGCGCAACCCGTTCCTGCGCAATCTGGAAGCACGCTCGGAGCGTCAGATCCCCTATTCGAAGGTTGAGGCGGGCGTGCACACCGTACGTCTCGACGTCGGTGTGAAGGGCAAGAACTTCTGGGTCGCCCCTAAGGATCTGGAGCGCGCGCGCACCTGGTCGGCGCAGGGCTTCACCGATGGCCTGCGTACGCCGGACGACACGATCATCTTCGTGAACCCGGCAGAGCGCGACGAAATCCGCAAGGATCAGGCCGACTGCATGGGCTGCCTGTCGCACTGCGGTTTCTCTTCGTGGAAGGACCACGACGACTACACCACCGGCCGCCTCGCCGACCCGCGCAGCTTCTGCATCCAGAAGACCCTGCAGGACATCGCCCACGGCGGTCCGATCGACGAGAACCTGATGTTCGCGGGTCACGCGGCCTACAAGTTCAAGCAGGACCCGTTCTATTCAAATGGCTTCACGCCGACCGTCAAGGAACTGGTGGATCGTATCCTGACCGGCGACTGATCGGACAGGCCAACGCGGCTTTCAAGCGGCCGGTACGGAGCGATCCGTGCCGGCCGTTGTCGTTTCGGAGCGGGACGGCCAGGCGACCATTGCAAGGAAGCTGGCGACGGCGGGCAAGGTCAGCAACCAGTCGACATAGCTGAGCACGGCCTCGATCGCGCTGCGCACGCTCCATCCGGCAAGGATGCCAACGAGTTCCAGCAGCAGCATGCGGGCGACGAGGATCAGCAGAGGGGCGCTCCACCAGCCGCTTCGGCCGAAGTCGTGGAAGCGGCGGATCGACAGGGCGAACAGGGGCAGGGCGACCTTCACCTGTACGCTCAGCATGACGGCGCGCAGGACAGGGCTGGGATCGAGCCAACTCGTCGCCAGGGCCAGCACTGCGACCGGGATCTGCGAAATCAGGATGTAGGTGACGAACTCGCGGCGGTCGGCCTTGCCGCGAAAGTCCAGGGAGCGGGCGACACTGCGGCCTGCCTGCCGGAAATAGGTGATCATCGCCGCATTTCCGGTTTTGCGGGGGTGAGTGTCAATCGAAATTCCATGCCCGTTCGCCGTGGGTGGCGCTGTCCAGTCCTTCGCGTTCGGCATCCTCCGACACCCGCATGGGGAACGCCAGCGACGCCATGAGCGCGAGGATCACCGTGCCGACGAGCGACCATACCGCGACCACCAGCACGCCGATCCCCTGCGCCGCAAGTTGCGCGACCGGGTTCATGTCCTCGCCATAGCCGACGCCGCCGAGACCCTCCGAAAGGAACACCGCCAGCAGCAGCGAGCCGACGATCCCGCCGACGCCCTGCACTGCGAAGACACCGAGGGCATCGTCGATCAGCAGCTTGCGACGCACCAGCCGCATGGCGAAATGGCAGGTCACGCCGCTTAGCACGCCCATCAGGATGGCGGCGCCCGGCGATACGAAGCCCGCCGCCGGGGCCAGCGTCGCCAATCCGGCGACCGCGCCGCTCGCGAAGCCGATCGCGGTCGGCTTGCCGATCGTCAGCCGCTCTACCAGAAGCCATGCCATGGCGGCGGCCGCGGCGCCTACGTGCATGGCGATGATGGCGGCGGCGGCATCGTCGTTGGCGGCGACGGCCGATCCTCCGCTCAGCGCCAGCCAGCCGACCCACAGCAGCGCAGTGCCCGCGATGGCGAGCGCGGGCGCATGCGGCGCGGTCAGGCCCTGCACGACGCCCTTGCGCCGCCCGTGCATCACCGCGACGACCAGCGCCGAGACACCGGCGGTCACATCGACGACGATCCCGCCCGCCCAGTCGAGCGTGCCCACGCCTTGCGCCAGCCAGCCTCCGCCCCAGACCCAGTGCGCGACCGGCGCGTAGACGACGAGGCTCCACAGCGCGGCGAAGGCGACGACCCAGCCGAACCGTGCCCGCTCCGCGCAGGCGCCTACGATCAGGGTCGGGGCGAGGGCGGCGAAGACCATCTGGAACAGTGCATAGGTGCTTTCCGGTACGGCAGTTCCCGCGCGCACGTTGCCCAGCGCGATCAGCATCCACGCATTGCCCTTGCCCAGCCAGCCTCCCCCCACGTCGCCGAAAGCGAGCGTATAGCCGACCATGACCCACAACGTGGAGGCCGCCGCGAAAATCGCACCGCACTGGATCAGGATGGACAGCACGTTCTTCGCCCGGACCTGCCCGGCATAAAGCAGTGCGACGCCCGGCAGCACCAACAGCGCCAGAACCGAGGCCGCAAGAAGCCACGCGGTGTCGCCGCCGTCCGCGACGTCGAGCCGCCCGTCCTGCGCGAAGGCGGCCGTCGGCGCCAGCGCGGCGAGCGCCGCCGGTAGCAGCAGACGAGCAGCCATTGTCGAACGCCTGAACATCGCGCGGTCATTCCTCAAGAGATTCGATCCCGCGATAGCGGCCGAACCCTTTACGCCGGGTTAGATCAGGAAGCTAATTCGGGACAAGGGGTTGCGATCCCGAAGTGGATCGGTGCCTGCGATTTCAGATCAGGTCGGGCAGGACCATGTCGGGCGGGCGATGGCCGTCCACCCACGACCGGATATTGGTCACGATCTTGTGCCCCGCCGCGCCGCGCCCTTCGTACGTAGCGCTGCCGAGGTGGGGGAGGGCGACGAGACCGGGCATCGCCAGAAGACGCGGATCGACCTGCGGCTCGCGCTCGAACACGTCGAGGGCAGCGGCGATGCGGTCGTGGGACAGCGCCGTGATCAGTGCCTCCTCGTCGATGAGGCGACCGCGGCTCGTGTTCACGATGCAGGCGCCCGGCTTCATCAGCCCGAGCCGACGTGCGTCGATCAGATGCTCGGTCTCCGGTCCGGCCGGGCAATGGAGTGTCAGGATGTCGGCTTCGGCGACGAGCCGGTCGAGTTCGGGCTCATATCGCGCCGAAACCATGTTCTCGACCGCCGGGGGCAGGCGGTGACGGTTGTGATAGCGAATCTCCAGCCCGAAAGCCCGCGCCCGGTGCGCCACCGCCTGACCGATCCGCCCCATGCCGACCACGCCCAGCGTCTTGCCGCTGAGCGAATGGCCCAGCATCGAGGAAGGCGCCCAGCCTTCCCAGCGCCCCTCGCGCAAGGTCCGGGCATTCTCGCTGAAGCGGCGCGAGACGAGGATGATCAGCGCGAGCGTGAGGTCGGCGGTGTCGTCGGTGAACACGCCGGGCGTATTGGTCACCAGAATGCGGTGCGCGCGTGCAGCGGCGAGGTCGATGTGATCGGTTCCCGCGCCGAAGCTTGCGATCATCGCGATGCGCTCTCCAGCTCCGGCGATCATCGCGGCGTCGATCATGTCGGTGACGGTCGGCACCAGCACATCGCAATCGCGCATCGCCGCCTCCAGTTGCGCCCGTGTCATCGGTCTGTCGTCGGGGCTGGGGACGAGGTCGAAAAGCTCGGCCATGCGTGCTTCCACCTGCGGCAGAAGCCGCCGCGTGACGATCACCCGGGGACGGGGCGGGAGCGGGCGCGCGGTGTCCATTTCGGGACATGGGCTAGGCCGTCCACAGGGGCGTGGTCAAGCGCCCTTGATGGGCCTCGGCGCCGCGCGGTAAGATCGCCGCGATGAACCGTCCCGCCTTCCTTCTGCCGCTCGTTGCCCTTGCCTTTCTGGCCGGACAGCCCGCGCGCGCCGCCAATGACAACAAGGTGCCTTACTGGGCCTCGATCGATGCGGAGATCGCCAACTTGCGCGTAGGGCCGGGCGATTCGTACCGGATCGACTGGGTCTATCGCCGTCCGCATCTTCCGGTGAAGGTATTGCGCCGCGAGGGCCCGTGGCGCCTGGTGGAAGACCCCGAGGGCTCGAAGGGCTGGATGCGCGACCTCCTGCTGTCCCGCCAGCGCGCGGCCATGGTCAAGGACGGCAGCCTGATCGAGATGCGCGCCAAGGGCAGCAGCGCGGCCGCCATGCTCTGGCGCGTCGAGCCGGGCGTGGTCGGCCTGCTTGGGGAGTGCAAGGAGGGCTGGTGTCCGTTCGACACCGACGGGCACAAGGGCTTCGTACGCGAAGAGCAGCTTTGGGGCACCGGGGAGCCCTGAGATTCGGTTCTCAGCCGGTCTGCAGGTTGTCCGCCGCTTGGCCGATGAGGCTCGGGGACAGGCCCGGCCTGCCGAAGTAGAATCCCTGCGCCTCGTCGCAGCCCTGTTCCCGAAGCAGGTCCAGTTGCTCGATCGTCTCCACGCCTTCCGCCAGAACCGGCACGTTGAGGCTGTGGCCGAGCGCGAGGACGGCCTTGATGATCGCGCAGGCCTCCACGCTCTGCTGTGATCGCAGCACGAACGACTTGTCGATCTTGATCTTGTCGAACGGGAACGAGTGCAGCGTGTCGAGCGAGGAATAGCCGGTCCCGAAATCGTCGATCGCGATGCTGACCCCCAGCGTCTTGATCTGGCGCAGGAAATGCAGGGCGCGCAGCTTGTCGGCGATGATCGCGGTCTCGGTGATCTCCAGTTCGAGGCGGCGCGGCGACAGGCCGGTCTCAATCAGGATGTTCTGCACGATCGCCACGAAGTCGTTCTGCAGTAGCTGGATGGGCGAGAGATTGACGGCGACCTTCAGGTGATCCGGCCAGGACCGCGCCTCGCGGCAGGCTTCGCGCATGACCCATTCGCCGATGCGGAAGATCTCGCCGGTCTCCTCGGCGATCGGGATGAATTCGACCGGCGAGACAAAGCCACGCGTCGGGTGGCGCCAGCGCAGCAGGGCCTCGTAGCCGGACAGCCTGCCGGTCGCGAGTTCATGCTGGGGCTGATACAGCACCGTGAGTTCGCCGCGATCGACCGCATGGCGCAGGTCATTGGCGATCTGGCGGCGGGCACGCGCCGTCTCGTCCATTTCCGGCTCGTAGAAGGCGATGCGTTCGGTGACGCTGCCCTTGGCGCGGTACATGGCGAGGTCGGCGTTGTTGAGCAACTGCTCGCGTCGGGCGCCGTCCTCCGGAAACACCGCGAGGCCGATGCTGCCGCCGAGGTGAAAGGCGTTGTCGTCCGCCCCGAACGGAGTCGCGAAGCACTCTTCGACGCGCTGGAGGAAGACGTCGAGTTCGTTCCGGTCGCGGAAGCGCTTGGCGGCGGCAAATTCGTCGCCACCAAGGCGTGCGACGATCTCGCCGTCGTCGAGCACATCGACCATGCGCTGGGCGAGATGTTGCAGAGCGGCGTCGCCTGCGGAATGGCCGCGGGTGTCGTTGATTTCCTTGAAGCGGTCGAGGTCGATCATGACTACGGCAAGCTGGTGTCCGAAATGGCGCGCCTCTTCCAGTTCGGCGTCGATCCAGTGGGCGAAGCTGTTGCGGTTGGGCAGGCCGGTCAGGTTGTCGTGCATCGCCATGTGCGCGATCTTCGCCTCGGAGCGGCGGCGTTCGGTGATGTCGTCGAACGTCACGACGCGCCCACCGCCGGGCATCGCGCGGCTCGTCATCGATACGACGAGGGTTTCGCCGAGGTCGAGGGTGACCGACGCGGCGGCCATGTCGGCGACGGGGCGCGTGAAATGGCGATGCAGGTCATCGCGGCGCCCGCGCGAGGCCGAGCGCCCGGCGGGCGCGGCGAGAACGGCGCCCGCGACGGCTTCGGCCTTCATGCCTGACAGGGAGGTGTCCGGGGCGATTCCCCAGATCGCGTTGAAGCGCGGATTGGCAATGCGCAGGCGGCCGTCCGCGTCGAACAGGCACAGGCCCTGGTGCATGTTGGCCAGCGCCGCGTCGAGGTGGCCCGTCATTTCACGAACCCGGTCCTCGTCCTCCTTGAACCGCGTCATGTCCCGGGTGATCTTGGCGAAGCCGATGTGCTCGCCAAGTTCGTTGGCGACCTTCTCTATGGTGACGTGAGCCCAGAAGCGGGTGCCGTCGCGCCGGACGCGCCAGCCCTCGCCGCTGAACTTGCCTGTCTTGGCGGCATCGGTGACGGCGCGGCGGGGCAGGTCGTCGGCTTGATCTTCGGGCGTGTAGAACGCGGCGAGCGGCATTCCGACGGCTTCATCGGAAGAGTAGCCCTTCAGGCGCTGTGCGCCCGCGTTCCAGTTGACCACCTGACCGTCGCGGTCGAGCATGTAGATCGCGCAGTCGGTGATGCCCTTGACGAGAATGCTCATGTCGCGCTCGGTCGCATGAAGCACGAGGCGGGCTCGGCGGGCGATGCTCAGGACCGCGATGCTGATGGCGAGCAGGGCGAGCGATCCGGCGCTGATAGCGGCTGCCATGCTGTCGGGGGAGAGCAGGGTGCCGCCGTGCAGGTCGAGCGGCGCGGGCGTCAACTGCATCGCGGCCATGCCGGTGAAGTGCAGCGACACGATCGAGAGGGCCAGCAGGCCCGCAGCCGCCAGCGCGCTGGGAATCGAACGCCCCTTGACCGAAAGCGCGAGGGCGGGGCAGGCGGGCAGCACCGCGAAGAGCAGCGACACCGCGACGAAGGCGGGACGCCAGTGGATGTCGGCGGGAAACTCGATCGCGGACATGCCGATGTAGTGCATCGCGATGACGCCCGAGCCCGCGAGCAGGCCGGCAAGCGCGAAACCCTTGCGATGCGGCAGGGCGAGGGAGACCGCGAACGACAGCGAGGTCATGACCACCGCGATGAGCAGCGAGATCACAGTGGCGGGAACATGATATCCCACGACCAGTCCTGGGCCGTAGCCGAGCATCGCGACGAAGTGCGTTGCCCAGACGCCGAAGCCGATAGCGCTGCCCGCACCCACGATCCAATGGCACGCAGCCGATCCCGACAAGTGACGGGCATGACGCAGCAACTGCACCGCGCACAGGGTGGAGACGACGCAGATCGCGGCTGCCAGCAGGACAAACCATCTGTCATGCTGATCGTGAATGCACAGCAGAACGTCGAACATCGGCAACCCTAGTCATCAGAAACCTGATGGCTGTTAGGGTTTATTGGTTAACACGGGCCTAACTCTGTTCCCGCAGTGAGGTCATGTCTGACTGAAACACCGTTCGTCATCCCCGCGAAGGCGGGGACCCAGCTGATGCCGGTGCAACAGGAACTGTCAGGAGAGGGGTTCCCGACTTCGCGGGGATGACGATGACACGGATCGCCCACCACAAGACACGCCGCGCGTTAGGAAATGCCCCCTGCCCGGGTTGCGGGCAGAGGGAATTTCCTTGTCGTCAGGCCAGTTCGACCGCGATCGCCGTGGCTTCGCCGCCACCGATGCAGAGGCTGGCGACGCCCTTCTTGAGGCCCTTTTCCTTGAGCGCGTTGATGAGCGTCACGATGATGCGCGTGCCCGAGGCACCGATCGGATGGCCCAGTGCGGTCGCGCCGCCGTGGATGTTGACCTTGTCGTGCGGGATGCCGAGGTCGTGCATCGCGAACATGGCGACGCAGGCGAAGGCTTCGTTGACTTCGAACAGGTCGACGTCGGCGAGGTTCCAGCCCACCTTCTCGACCAGCTTGGTGATTGCACCGACCGGGGCGGTGGTGAACTTGGCCGGCTCCTGCGCGTGAGCCTCGACGCCGACGACGGTGGCCACCGGCGTCAGGCCCTTGGCATCGGCTACGCTCTTGCGCGTCAGCACCACGGCGGCCGCGCCGTCCGAGATCGAGCTGGAGCTGGCGGCAGTGATCGTGCCGTCCTTGGCGAAGGCGGCGCGCAGGGTGCGGATCTTGTCCGGATTGCCCTTCGGCGGCTGCTCGTCGGTGTCGACGACGACTTCACCCTTGCGCGTCTTCACGGTGACGGGGACGATCTCCGCGGCGAAGGCGCCCGAGGTGATCGCTTCCTGCGCGCGGCGCAGCGACTCGATCGAGTAATCGTCCTGGTTCTCGCGGGTCAGCTGGTATTCGTCGGCGGTGACCTGCGCGAACGAGCCCATCGAGCCGCCTTCGTAGGCGTCTTCCAGACCGTCTAGGAACATGTGGTCGTAGATCGTGTCATGACCGGCACGTGCGCCCGAACGGTGCTTCTTCGAAAGATACGGGGCGTTGGTCATCGATTCCATGCCGCCCGCGATCACCACGTCGAGCGAACCGGCGGCCAGCGCCTCGGCACCCATGATGACGGTCTGCATGCCCGAGCCGCAGACCTTGTTGACGGTGGTAGCCTGCACCGACTTGGGCAGGCCGGCCTTCAGCGCGGCCTGGCGGGCAGGGGCCTGGCCGAGACCGGCGGGCAGCACGCAGCCCATGTAGATTCGCTCGATGTCCTCGCCCGCGACGCCTGCACGCTCGACGGCGGCCTTCACCGCGGTCGCGCCGAGGTCGGTCGCCGATACGTCCGCCAGCACGCCCTGCAGACCGCCCATGGGGGTGCGCGCATAAGAGAGGATGACGATCGGGTCGGAAGCCGAAATCTGGGCCATTGGCATACCTTTCACACTGATGACTGTTCTAGTTGACGAACGGGATAATGTTGCGCTGCGTCAATTGCAATGATGCGACAGTACGAGCCGCCTCTACACCGTCCCGCCGGTTTCATTCGGACGATGGCCAGGAGATGGGAAGCCTTGCCTGATTGCCAAGATATGTCGGCCGCGTTTCGCGAACAATTCGCAATAAACCGGTTGCGCGAAGCGACTTGACGATTGCGTCAGGCGCCTCGGGGTGGGCAAGCGCCGGGAAACTGCGGGATTGGACACTTTGTCGTGTTGCAATGCAATGCGAATGGCGGATTATTGTGCCGGGATACCCTTGCGAGGCGCGGTAGGCTGGCCTAAGGACGCGCCAACTTGACGGGCTCACCATGACATATTCGAGTCCGCCAACGTCGCATTCGCGGTAAGAGGCAAGAACATTGACCGATCTGTCGCAATACCTGCCGATCCTCATCTTCCTGGTGATCGCGCTTGGGCTTTCGTCCGTGATCGTGTTCCTTCCGCTGGGCGTTGCCCGGCTGACCGGCACGCACCAGCCCAGCGCCGACAAGAACAGTGAATATGAGTGCGGCTTCCCCGCCTTCGAAGATCCGCGCAGCCAGTTCGACGTGCGATTCTACCTGGTGGCGATCCTCTTCATCATCTTCGATCTCGAAGCTGCCTTCCTGTTCCCCTGGGCCGTGTCGCTCAAGCTGACGGGCTGGGCCGGCTGGGCGACGATGATGGTATTCCTGGGCGAACTGGCCATCGGCCTCGCCTATGCATGGAAAAAGGGAGCTTTGGACTGGGAATGAGCACGCTCGTTAACTCGGCGGGCCAGCCTCTGGCCCCGATGTCGCCGGTCGGCGGCGCGATCACCGCGCCCGACCAGTCGTTTTTCAAGGATCTCAATCAGGAAGTGTCCGACAAGGGCTTCCTGGTCACCTCGACCGAGGAACTGTTCCAGTGGGCCCGCACGGGTTCGCTGTGGTGGATGACTTTCGGCCTCGCGTGCTGCGCGGTCGAGATGATCCATGTCAACATGCCCCGCTACGACATGGAGCGCTTCGGCGCCGCGCCGCGCGCTTCCCCGCGCCAGTCGGACGTGATGATCGTGGCAGGCACGCTCTGCAACAAGATGGCCCCCGCGCTCCGCAAGGTTTACGACCAGATGTCGGAGCCGAAGTACGTCATCTCGATGGGCAGCTGCGCCAACGGCGGCGGCTACTATCACTACAGCTACTCGGTGGTGCGCGGCTGCGACCGCATCGTGCCCGTCGACATCTACGTGCCGGGTTGCCCGCCGACTGCCGAAGCGCTGCTTTATGGCGTGATGCAGTTGCAGCGGAAGATCCGCCGCGTGGGCACCGTCGAGAGGTAAGGCCAGATGCCCGTTCTGCATTCCGCTCCGAAGATCGCCTCGAACGAGGGCGTCCTCGACGCTCTCGTCGCCGCGCTCGGCTCGAAGGTCGTCTCCGCGAAGGAGGAGCATGGCGAGATCGTGCTCACCATCGCGCGTGACGAGATCGAGAACGCGCTGCGCATCCTGCGCGACGATCACGAATACCAGCAGATGATGGAAATCGCCGGCGTCGATTATCCGTCGCGCCCTGAGCGTTTCGAAGTCGTCTACATGCTGCTTTCGGTCACGAAGAACCATCGCATCATGGCGAAGGTGACGGCGGCCGAGCACACCCCGGTCCCGACGATCACCACGCTGTGGCCGAACGCCGGCTGGCTGGAACGCGAAGTGTTCGACATGTACGGCGTGATCTTCGCCGGCAACAAGGACCTGCGCCGCATCCTCACCGACTACGGTTTCGAGGGCCACCCGTTCCGCAAGGACTTCCCGCTCACCGGCTACCAGGAACTGCGCTATTCCGAAGAGGACAAGCGCGTTGTGTACGAGCCGGTCAGCCTCGCGCAGGATCTGCGCCAGTTCGACTTCATGAGCCCGTGGGAAGGCGCCGACTACATCCTTCCGGGTGACGAGAAGGCTCCGGCTCCCTCAGCGCCTGCCGCCGCTCCGACGCCCAAGGCGACCGAGAGCAAGGCCGATACCGGCGCCGGTGACAAGGCGAACGAAAAGGCCGCCGAAAAGGAATCCGCGCCCGCTCCGGCCAAGACCGAAGACGGGAAGGCCCCTGAGGCGCCCAAGGAAACCGAAAGCCGTCCGGACAAGGGAGACGCCAAGTGAGCATGCTGCTTGAACAGTCGCCCACCACCGGCGACGAGGTCATCACCAACTACACGATCAACTTCGGTCCCCAGCACCCGGCGGCCCACGGCGTTCTGCGCATGGTCATGGAACTGGACGGCGAGATCATCGAGCGGATCGATCCGCACGTCGGCCTGCTCCATCGCGGCACCGAAAAACTGATCGAACACAAGACGTACCTTCAGGCGCTGCCGTACTTCGACCGCCTGGACTACTGCTCGCCGCTCGGCATGGAGCACTCCTACGTGCTCGCGATCGAGAAGCTGCTGAACCTCGAGGTTCCGCTGCGCGCCCAGTACCTTCGCGTGCTGTTCGCCGAGCTGACCCGCATCTGCAACCACATGATGAACATGGGTTCGCACATCATGGACATCGGCGCGATGACGCCGAACCTGTGGCTGTTCGAAATCCGCGAGGACTGCCTCAACTTCTTCGAGCGCGCCTCGGGCGCCCGCATGCACTCGGCCTGGTTCCGTCCCGGCGGCGTGCATCAGGACGTGCCGCTCAAGTTGCTGACCGACATCGCCGACTGGCTCGACACGCGCCTGCCGGAACTGTTCGAGGACGCGCTGAGCCTCGTCGCCGACAACCGCATCTTCAAGCAGCGCAACGTCGACATCGCCACGGTGTCGAAGGAAGACGCGCTGGCATGGGGCTTCTCCGGCCCGATGATCCGCGGTTCGGGCATCGCCTGGGATATCCGCAAGGCGCAGCCCTACGACGTCTATGACCGCATGGACTTCGAGGTTCCCGTGGGCACCAGCGGCGACTGCTACGACCGCTTCATGTGCCGCGCCGAGGAAGTGCGCCAGTCGGCCCGCATCATGAAGCAGTGCCTGCGCGAGATGCCCGAAGGTCCGGTGGCCTCCACCGACCGCAAGGTGGTTCCGCCCAAGCGCGCCGAGATGAAGAGCTCGATGGAATCGCTGATCCATCACTTCAAGCTCTACACCGAAGGCTTCCACGTCCCCGCGGGTGAAGTCTACGTCGCGACCGAAAGCCCCAAGGGCGAATTCGGCGTCTATCTCGTCTCGGACGGCTCCAACAAGCCGTACCGCTGCAAGATCCGCCCGACCGCGTTCAGTCACCTGCAAGCGATGGACTTCATGTCCAAGGGTCACATGCTGCCTGACGCCACGGCGATCCTGGGCGCCATGGATATCGTGTTCGGGGAGTGCGATCGTTGAGCCTTCTGGACACCGCCAAGGCCATGATCGCGGCCTACAACGCGCAGGACGTGGACACGTACGTCTCGTACATGACCGATGAGGCTTGCGAGGCGAACTATCGCGGCGCCGTCGTGCGCGAAGGCAAGGAAGGTACCCGTTTGGGCCTCGCCGCCGCTTTCGCCAAGTGGCCGCAGAACAAGGCCGAGATCGTCGAAGCCTCGCAGATCGGCGCTTACGTGCTGATGCGAGAGCACGTGACGCGCGGACCTGCGAGCGACGGTTCGGAACTCGTGGACCCGTTCGACGTGATCGCGGTCTACAGCTTCGAAGGCGACAAGTGTTCGCGCGTCGAATTCATTCGTTGATGATCGCAAAGGGGTGGGACCTGTGACGAAGTTCAACACTGTAGAAATGATCCGTATCTGGGCGACCCTCACGGGTCTGTTCCTCATCGGCCTCTACTTCGTCGTTCTTTGGCTCGGGATCGCTCCCTCGCCGATGATCGCCATGCTGGCGACTGCCATCGGTGGCTTCGAGATTTTCTTTTTCGGCCAGGATCAGTGGCTGAAGCGCAGAGGTAAGCATGGCTGACCGCTATATCGAACCCGATACGCCCGAATTGCGGGCCCGTTGGGGTAATTTTGCCTGGACCGAGGCGAACGCCGCCAAGGCCAAGGACATCGTCGCGCGCTATCCCGAAGGGCGCCAGCGCTCGGCGGTGATGCCGCTGCTCGACCTTGCCCAGCGCCAGGTCGGTGCCGAAGAGAACACGCAGGGCTGGCTGCCGATCCCGGTGATGGAATATGTCGCGGCTGAGCTCGACATGCCGATCATTCGCGTGGTCGAGGTCGCCTCGTTCTACACGATGTACAACATCGCGCCGATCGGCCGCTTCCACGTGCAGGTCTGCGGCACCACGCCGTGCATGCTGCGCGGTTCGGACGATCTGCTGGCGACCTGCAAGTCGCGCGGCATGAAGAAGGGCCACATCTCGGAAGACGGCCTCTGGTCGTTCACCGAGGTCGAGTGCATGGGCAACTGCGCCTCGGCCCCGATGGTCCAGATCAACGACGACAACTACGAGGACCTGACCTCGGACCGCCTGAACGCCGTGCTCGACGCATTGGCGCGCGGCGAGACGCCGAAGGCAGGCACGCAGGACCCGGCCCGTCACACCGTGGAGCCGGTGGGCGAGCCGACCAACCTCGTCGCCATGATGACCGAAAACCATGACTATCGGAGCGAGTGGTAATGGCTCTCCTCGATAAGGATCGCATCTTCACCAACCTCTACGGCTTCCAGCCGTGGAACCTGAAGGAAGCGCAGGCGCGCGGCGCCTGGGACAACACCAAGGACCTGATCGCGCGCGGCCGTGACGCCATCATCGACGAGATGAAGGCATCGGGTCTGCGCGGTCGCGGCGGTGCGGGCTTCCCCACCGGCATGAAGTGGTCCTTCATGCCCAAGCAGCCGCCGCTCGACCAGAACGGCAACCCCAAGCCCAGCTTCCTGGTCATCAACGCGGACGAATCCGAACCGGGTTCGTGCAAGGACCGCGAGATCATGCGCCACGATCCGCACCTTCTGTTCGAAGGCGCGCTGGTGGCCGGTTTTGCGATGGGCGCGCGCGCGGCGTACATCTACATCCGCGGCGAATAC
This sequence comes from Novosphingobium sp. 11B, assembly GCF_054589055.1. Taxonomy (NCBI): domain Bacteria; kingdom Pseudomonadati; phylum Pseudomonadota; class Alphaproteobacteria; order Sphingomonadales; family Sphingomonadaceae; genus Novosphingobium; species Novosphingobium sp. 11B. The sequence goes on from NZ_BAAILP010000332.1 coordinate 30,352, forward strand.
ATCCGCGAGGCCGAAGTGCTCTTCGCCGCGCGTGAGGAAGCCTACGCGGCGGGCCTGCTCGGCAAGAACGCGGCGGGTTCGGGCTACGACTTCGACGTCTTCGTCCATCGCGGTGCCGGCGCCTACATCTGCGGCGAAGAAACCGCGATGATCGAAAGCCTCGAAGGCAAGAAGGGCCAGCCCCGCCTGAAGCCGCCGTTCCCGGCCGGCGCGGGCCTCTACGGCTGCCCGACCACGGTGAACAACGTGGAATCGATCGCGGTGGCGCCGACCATCCTGCGTCGCGGCGCCTCGTGGTTCTCCTCCTTCGGGCGTGAGAACAACAAGGGCACCAAGCTCTTCCAGATCAGCGGGCACGTGAACCGTCCCTGCGTGGTCGAGGAAGAGATGTCGATCCCGTTCAGCGAACTGATCGAGCGGCATTGTGGTGGCATTCGCGGCGGCCGCGACAACCTGCTGGCGGTGATCCCCGGCGGTTCATCGGTGCCGCTGGTACCGTCCGCCGACATCTGGGACGCGCCGATGGACTTCGACGGCCTCAAGGCTGTCGGCTCGGGCCTTGGCACTGCCGCCGTCATCGTCATGGACAAGTCCACCGACATCGTCCGCGCCATTTCGCGCCTCTCGTACTTCTACAAGCATGAGAGCTGCGGCCAGTGCACGCCGTGCCGTGAAGGCACCGGCTGGATGTGGCGCGTGATGGAACGCCTGCGCACCGGCGACGCGCATGTCGAGGAAATCGACATGCTCCAGCAGGTCACCAAGCAGGTCGAAGGCCACACCATCTGCGCGCTCGGCGATGCAGCCGCGTGGCCGATCCAGGGCCTCATCAAGCACTTCCGTCCCGAGATCGAGCGCCGCATCGAAGCGCGCCACGGCTCGCTGCAAGAGGCTGCAGAATAATGCCTAAGGTAAAAGTAGACGGCGTCGAGATCGAGGTCCCTGCAGGCGCCACCGTGCTGCAGGCCGCCGAACTCGCCGGCAAGGAAATCCCTCGCTTCTGCTATCACGAGCGCCTGAGCATCGCCGGCAACTGCCGCATGTGCCTGGTCGAAGTGAAGCCCGGACCGCCCAAGCCGCAGGCAAGCTGCGCGCTGCCCGCCACCGAAGGCCAGGAGATCCGCACGGATTCCGAAATGGTCAAGAAGGCGCGGGAAGGGGTCATGGAATTCCTTCTCATCAACCACCCGCTCGACTGCCCGATCTGCGATCAGGGCGGCGAGTGCGACCTGCAGGACCAGTCGGTCGCCTACGGTCGCGGCGGCTCGCGTTACCACGAGCACAAGCGCGCGGTAACCGAGAAGTACATGGGCCCGCTCATCAAGACCACGATGACGCGCTGCATCCACTGCACCCGCTGCGTGCGCTTCTCGGAAGAGATCGCCGGCGTGGACGAGATCGGCGCGCTCTATCGCGGCGAGACGATGCAGATCACGACCTATCTGGAGAAGGCCGCGCATCACGAGATGTCGGCCAACGTGATCGACCTGTGCCCGGTCGGCGCGCTCACCAGCCGTCCCTATGCCTTTGAAGCGCGTCCGTGGGAGCTGAAGAAGACGCTCTCGATCGACGTTTCGGACGCGACCGGCGCCAACATTCGCATCGACGCGCGCGGCCGTGAAGTGCTCCGCGCACTTCCGCGCAACAACGACGACGTGAACGAGGAATGGCTGAGCGACAAGGCGCGCTTCCAGGTCGATGGCCTGACCAAGCGCCGCCTCGACAAGCCGTTCCTGCGCCGTGACGGCAAGCTGGTCCAGGCCACCTGGAACGAGGCTTTCGCTGCTTTGTCGACCCTGAACCCCGGTGCCTCGATCGCGGCTGTCGCGGGCGACATGGTCGATTGCGAGACGATGTTCGCCGCCAAGGCGCTCGTCGGTGCGCTCGGCTCGACCCTCCTCGAAGGTCGCCAGACCGGCATGGACTACGACACGTCGAGCCTGGCAGCGGTCAACTTCAACACCACCTTCAACGACATCGAGACGGCTGACGCTATCCTGATCGTCGGCTCGATGGTTCGCTGGGAAGCGCCGACGGTCAACGTCCGTCTGCGCAAGGCCGTGAAGCGCGGCGCCAAGGTGTTCCTCATCGGTCCGGAGTGGGAAACCACCTTCGGCGGTGAATTCCTCGGCGAAGACCTCTCGCTGATCGGCAACCTGCCGGGCCACGTCGCGGACACCCTTTCGGGCGCCAAGCGTCCGGCGGTGATCCTGGGCGGCGCGGCTCTTGGCCGTGGCGGTCTGGAAGCCGGCCTTGCCCTGGCAGGCCAGCTCAACCTCGTCCGCACGCTGGAAGACGGCACCGCCTGGAACGGTTTCAACGTCCTGCACATGGCCGCTTCGCGCATGGGCGGCCTGATGCTCGGCTACGCGCAGAAGGGCGGCATCGCCGACCTCGCCGCCGCCAAGCCCAAGGTCCTGATCTCGCTCGGTGCCGACGAAGTGGACTACACCAAGTTCGCGGACTCGATGATCGTCTACATCGGCCACCACGGTGACAAGGCGGCGCATGCTGCCGACGTGATCCTGCCCGCTTCGGCCTACACCGAAAAGGCCGGCACTTACGTCAACACCGAAGGCCGCGTGCAGTTCGCCGACAAGGCCGTCTTCGCGCCCGGCGACGCGCGTGAGGACTGGACGATCCTGCGCGCACTGGCCGACGCCTTCGGCGTCTCGGTTGGCTTCGACAGCTTCGACCAGCTTCGCGCCGCCATGGTTTCGGCAGTCCCGGCACTCGGCGTCGAGGGGCTGGCCAACTACGGCAGCGCGCTCCCGGCGGGCGGCGGTTCGGCTTCGGGCGCGATCGCTTATCCGATCAAGGACTTCTACATGACCAACCCGATCGCGCGCGCCAGCGCGACGATGCAGCGTTGCTCGGCTGAGCTGCTGCACGGTGAAGAGTTCGCGGAGGCCGCGGAATGACTTCGTTCTTCCAGTCTCTCGGCATGCCCTTCGAAGGGGCCTGGCTGCTCTCCACCATCTGCGGCATCCTGTTGATCGCGCTGCCGCTGATGCTGGCCGTCGCGATGATCATCTACGTCGACCGCAAGATCTGGGCCGCCATGGCACTGCGCCGTGGTCCCAACGTGGTCGGTCCGTTCGGTCTGCTGCAGTCCTTCGCGGACGGCCTCAAGGTCTTCCTGCAGGAAACCATCATCCCTTCGGCCGCGAACAAGGGTATCTTCCTGATCGCGCCGGTCGTCACCTTCACCGTGGCACTGATGGCCTGGGCGGTGATCCCGTTCAATTCGAACGCGATCCTGGCCAACATCAACATCGGCCTGCTCTACGTTCTCGCGATCAGTTCGCTGGGCGTCTACGGCACGATCATGGCGGGCTGGGCTTCGAACTCGAAGTACCCGTTCTTCTCGGCGATGCGCGCTTCGGCGCAGATGATCTCCTACGAAGTCTCGATCGGTTTCATCCTGATCTGCGTCGTCCTGTGGGCGGGTACGTTCAACATGAACGGCATCGTCCTGGCGCAGAAGGGCCACGTTTTCGGCATCATCAACGGCTTCGTCGCGAACCCGCTACTGTTCCCGATGTGGGTGATGTTCCTGGTGTCGAGCCTTGCGGAAACGCAGCGCGCGCCGTTCGATCTTACCGAAGCGGAATCCGAACTCGTCGCCGGTTACCAGACCGAATATTCGTCGATGGCCTTCGCCGCCTATTGGCTGGGTGAATATGCCAACGTGCTCCTGATGTGCGCGCTCAACGCGACGCTGTTCTGGGGTGGCTGGCTGCCGCCGCTCGATATTCCCGTGCTCTACCTGATCCCGGGCTTCGTGTGGTTCCTGCTCAAGATCTTCTTCTTCTTCTTCGTGTTCAGCTGGGTCAAGGCGACGGTGCCCCGTTACCGCTATGACCAGCTGATGCGCCTGGGCTGGAAGGTCTTCCTCCCCGTTTCGCTCGCTTTCGTCGTGATCGTCAGCGGCTACCTCATGGCTACCGGACACTTCGCATGACCGTCGCATACCTCATCAAGAGCTTCACGCTCTGGGAGTTCGTGAAGGCGCACTGGCTGACCTTGAAGTATTTCTTCAAGCCCAAGGCGACGATCAACTACCCGTTCGAGAAGAACCCGCTTTCGCCCCGCTTCCGCGGCGAGCACGCCCTGCGCCGTTATCCCAACGGCGAGGAACGCTGCATCGCCTGCAAGCTGTGCGAGGCGATCTGTCCGGCGCAGGCGATCACCATCGAGGCGGCGCCGCGAGTGGACGGTTCGCGCCGCACCACGCGCTACGACATCGACATGACCAAGTGCATCTACTGCGGCTTCTGCCAGGAAGCCTGCCCGGTCGATGCCATCGTCGAAGGGCCGAACTTCGAATACGCGACCGAAACGCGCGAAGAACTGCTTTACGACAAGGCCAAGCTGCTGGCGAACGGGGACAAGTGGGAGCGTGCTATCGCCGCGAACCTTGAAGCCGACGCGCCGTACCGTTAACCGGCGCGCGCAAGGAAACGGGCTTCCCATGATCCATATTATCGCCTTCTACCTCTTCGCGGTGATGACGGTGGCCTCCGGCGCCATCACCATCCTCTCGCGCAACCCGGTGCATTCGGTGCTCTGGCTGATCCTGGCGTTCTTCAACGCCGCCGGCCTGATGGTGCTGACCGGCGCCGAGTTCATCGCGGCGCTGCTGGTCATCGTCTACGTCGGTGCGGTCGCGGTGCTGTTCCTGTTCGTCGTCATGATGCTCGACATCGACTTCGCCGAACTGCGCGCCGGTTTCGTCCGCTACTTCCCGTTCGGGGCGCTGGTGGCGATCGTGCTGCTGGCCGAGATCGTGCTGGGCATCGGTGCCTACCGCGCCGGTAACCTGGAACTGGGTACGCCGGACGGTACTGCCGCCACGGCTGCGGGCCTCTCGAACATCGAGGCGATCGGCGGACTGCTCTACAGCCGCTACCTGTTCCTGTTCGAGGCCGCGGGCGTCATCCTGCTCGTCGCCATGATCGGTGCCATCGTGCTGACCCACCGCCAGCGTAACGACACGCGCGGCCAGAAGATCAGCAAGCAGAACCAGCGCCGTCCGCAGGACGCGACGGTCAACGTCAAGCCTGAAATCGGCAAGGGGGTCTCGCTGTGATCGGCGTCGAACATTACGTGGTCGTGAGCTCGATCCTCTTCGTGCTCGGCGTCCTCGGCATCTTCATCAACCGCAAGAACATCATCGTCATCCTGATGTCGATCGAACTGATCCTGCTTGCGGTGAACATCAACCTCGTCGCGTTCAGCGCCTTCCTGCACGACCTGACTGGCCAGATCTTCGCCATGTTCGTGCTGACGGTGGCGGCCGGCGAGGCCGCAGTGGGGCTTGCTATCCTCGTGATCTACTTCCGTGGCCGCGGCACCATCGCCGTCGACGACGTCAACCGGATGAAGGGGTAAGTCCGTGTCGATCTACCTCATCGTCTTTCTGCCGCTGCTGGCGTCGATCCTTGCCGGGTTCGCGAACAAGTCGCTCGGCTTCGTCGTGCCCAAGGTGCTGACGACCGGCGCGCTGTTCATCGCCTGCGGCCTGTCCTGGCCGATCTTCATCTCTTTCCTGACCGGCAGCGCTGAAGCCAGCGTCTTCCCGGTTCTGAAGTGGGTCGCATCGGGCACGATGACCTTCGACTGGGCTCTGCGCGTCGATACGCTCACCGCCGTCATGCTCGTGGTCATCACCTCGGTCTCGGCGCTCGTGCACCTCTATTCGTGGGGCTACATGAGCGAGGAGCCGGATCAGCCGCGCTTCTTCGCGTACCTCTCGCTGTTCACTTTCGCCATGCTCATGCTGGTGACGGCGGACAACCTGGTGCAGATGTTCTTCGGTTGGGAAGGCGTGGGCCTGGCCTCGTACCTCCTGATCGGCTTCTGGTTCCGCAAGCCCTCGGCAGGCGCCGCCGCGATCAAGGCCTTCGTGGTCAACCGCGTGGGCGACCTCGGCTTCATGCTCGGCATCTTCGGTACGTATCTGGTGTTCGGCACTGTCTCGATCCCCGAGATCCTGCATGCCGCGCCGTCGATGGCCGGTTCGACCATCGGCTTCCTCGGCCACCGGTTCGACACCATGACGGTGCTGTGCCTGCTGCTGTTCGTGGGCGCGATGGGCAAGTCGGCGCAGCTTGGCCTGCACACCTGGCTTCCCGACGCGATGGAAGGCCCGACCCCGGTGTCGGCGCTGATCCACGCGGCCACCATGGTCACCGCGGGCGTCTTCATGGTCTGCCGTCTCTCGCCGATGTTCGAGCAGAGCGAGACCGCGATGCACGTCGTCGCCGTGATCGGTGCCTGCACCTGCTTCTTCGCCGCCACGATCGGCTGCACGCAGTGGGACATCAAGCGCGTCATCGCCTATTCGACCTGTTCGCAGCTGGGCTACATGTTCTTCGCGGCCGGTTCGGGCGCGTTCGGTGCGGCCATGTTCCACCTGTTCACGCACGCCTTCTTCAAGGCCCTGCTGTTCCTCTGCGCCGGTTCGGTCATCCACGCGATGCACCACGAGCAGGACATGCGTTTCTACGGCGGTCTGCGTAAGAAGATCCCGATCACCTTCTGGACGATGACGGCGGGTACGCTGGCCATCACCGGTGTCGGCATTGCCGGCGTGATCGGCTTCGCGGGCTTCTACTCGAAGGACGCGATCCTCGAAGCGGCCTTCGGTTCGGGCAGCCAGGTCGGCACGTTCGCCTTCTGGATGGGCATTTTCGCCGCGCTCATGACGAGCTTCTATTCGTGGCGCCTGGTCTTCCTGACCTTCTTCGGCAAGCCGCGCTGGAACCAGTCGGAGCACGTCCAGCACGCTGTGCATGACGCCCATGGCCACGGTCATGACGATCATGCCCACGACGCGCACGGTCACGATGACCACGCTCATGATGCGGCGCATGATGACCACGCCCACGCACCTGCCGAACTCGGCATGCGCGGTCCGGACTATGGCGACCATGGCGACGGCACGGGTGGCTATCACCCGCACGAAAGCCCGCTGGTGATGCTGCTGCCGCTGCTGATCCTGTCGGTCGGCGCTGTAGCTGCCGGTTTCGTCTTCAACCATGCCTTCGTCTCCGAAGGCGAGGGCGAGTTCTGGAAGGGCGCGCTGGTCTTCCACGAGCACCTGATCCACGCCATGCACGGCGTTCCGATGTGGGTGAAGTGGGCGCCGTTCACGGTCATGGCCATCGGCTTCGTCACCGCCTGGTACGGCTACATCAAGAACACCGCGTTCCCGAAGGCGGTCGCCGACCAACTCGGCCCGGTCCACACCTTCGTCTACCGCAAGTGGATGTTCGACGAGCTCTACAACACGATCTTCGTCAAGCCTGCCTTCTGGCTGGGCGGCGTGTTCTGGAAGGTGCTCGACATCGGCGTGATCGATCGCTTCGGTCCCGACGGTGCGGCGGCTGTCGTCGCCAGGGGTTCGACTTACGCGCAGAAAGTCCAATCGGGCTATCTCTACAGCTACGCTCTTGTCATGCTGCTGGGCCTTGTCGGCGCCATCAGCTGGGTGATCGCGGGATAAGATGATGACTGGTTTTCCGATCCTCAGCCTGATGCTGCTGGTGCCGCTCCTCGGCGCACTGGCATGCCTCTTCCTCGAAGCGAAAGCGGCGCGCACCGTCGCGCTGCTCGCAACCCTCGTCGATCTCGTCCTCGGCATCGCCCTGTGGATGAACTTCGACGTGGGCGGCGCCCAGTGGCAGTTCACCGAGCGCCTGAACATCTTCTCGGGCTTCACTTACGCTCTCGGCATCGACGGCATCGCCCTGTTGCTCATCATGCTCTCGGTATTCCTCATGCCGATCTGCATCGGCGCGAGCCGCTCGATCGAGAAGCGCGTGGGCGAATACATGGCCGCCTTCCTGCTCGTCGAAGTGTTCATGCTCGGCGTGTTCATGGCGCAGGACATGTACCTGTTCTACATGTTCTTCGAAGCCGGTCTGATCCCGATGTATCTCATCATCGGCATCTGGGGCGGTGCGGACCGCATCTACGCTTCGTACAAGTTCTTCCTCTACACGCTGCTCGGCTCGGTGCTGATGCTCGTCGCGATGCTGTGGATGGTCCACACGGCCGGGACCAGCGACATCCCGACGCTGATGGCCTACGACTTCGACCCGCATGTCCAGACCTGGCTGTGGCTCGCCTTCTTCGCCAGCTTCGCGGTGAAGATGCCGATGTGGCCGGTCCACACCTGGCTTCCCGCCGCGCACGTTCAGGCGCCGACGGGCGGCTCGGTCATCCTGGCGGGCGTGCTGCTGAAGATGGGCGGCTACGGCTTCATCCGCTTCTCGCTGCCGATGTTCCCCGAAGCCTCGGTCTATTTCGGACCTCTGGTGTGGGGCCTGTCGATGGCCGCCGTCGTCATCACCTCGCTGATTGCGCTGGTGCAGAGCGACATGAAGAAGCTGATCGCCTATTCGTCGGTCGCGCACATGGCGATCGTCACCATCGGCCTGTTCGCCTTCAACGTGCAGGGCCTCGAAGGCTCGATGCTGGTGATGCTCAGCCACGGTCTGGTCGCAGGCGCGCTGTTCCTGTGCGTCGGCGTCATCTATGATCGCCTGCACACCCGCGAGATCAGCCGTTACGGCGGCCTCGCGATCAACATGCCGCGTTACGCCGTGTTCTTTCTGCTGTTCACGATGGCCTCGATCGGCCTGCCGGGCACCAGCGGGTTCGTCGGCGAATTCCTGAGCCTCGGCGGCATCTATCAGGTCTCGACCTGGACGGCGCTGATCTGCACCACCGGCATCATCCTGGGCGCGGCCTACATGCTGTACCTCTACCGCCGGGTCGTGTTCGGCGAGCAGAAGAACGCCGATGCTGCCGCGATGCCCGACCTCGACGCCCGCGAACTGGCGATGGTCATCCCGCTCGCGCTCGCCGCGCTGTGGATGGGTGTGTATCCCGAGAGCTTCATCGCTCCGATGCGTGCCGACATCGCCGCGCTCGACGCGCGCCTCGCCCGTGCCAAGCCGGCCGGCGACAGCGCGCCTACACCTGGAAAAGCTAAGCCTGCGCACGAAGAAGCCGCTGCGCATGGGGGGTCACACTGATGGACTGGTCGCACTCCCTGCGCCTGATCGCGCCGGAAGAAACGCTGAGCATTGCAGGTCTGATCCTGCTTCTGATCGCCGCCTGGGGCGGTGACAAGGCAAGCCGCCTGATCTCGATCCTTGCCGTCACGGCGCTGGTCGGGGCCGCATTCCTCGTTGCCCCCGCGCTGTGCGGCGGGCACATGGGTCCGGACTACTCCGCGTTCTTCGGCCAGGTTCACGCCGATGCCTTCTCGGCCTTCGGCAAGATCCTGATCTACCTTTCGGCCGCCGCCACGCTCGTCGTCGCGCCTGCCTTCTTCGAGCGCCTCGGCGCGATGCGGGCCGAGTTCCCGATCCTCGTGATCTTCGCGGCGGTCGGCAGCGGCATGATGGTGTCGGCGGGCGATCTGCTGGCGCTGTACATCGGCCTCGAAATGAACTCGCTGGCCGCCTACGTGCTGGCCGCCTTCGTGCGGACCGACGGACGCTCGGCGGAAGCGGGCCTCAAGTACTTCGTGCTGGGCGCGCTGGCCTCGGGCATCCTGCTGTTCGGCATGAGCCTGACTTACGGCTTCACCGGCACCACCTCGTTTGCGGGCATCAACGCCGCGCTGGCCGGTGGCCTGTCCAACGGCGCGCTGTTCGGCATCGTGTTCATGCTGGCGGGGCTTGCCTTCAAGATCAGCGCCGTGCCGTTCCACATGTGGACGCCGGACGTCTACGAAGGCGCGCCGACCCCGGTGACGAAGTTCTTCGCCACTTCGGGCAAGGTCGCGGCCATCGGCCTGACCATGCGCGTGATGCTCGATGCCTTCGGCGACCAGTCGGACGCATGGCGCCAGATCATCGTCTTCGTGGCGCTCGCCTCGATCGTGGTTGGTGCGCTGGGTGCGATCGGTCAGAAGAACATCAAGCGCCTGATGGCCTATTCGTCGATCAACAACGTCGGCTTCATCCTCGTGGGCCTCGCTGCGGCGAACCCGCAGGGTGCTTCGGCGATGCTGTTCTACCTCGTGATCTATGTCGCGATGACCGTTGCGGGCTTCGTCACCGTGCTGATGCTGCGGGACGAGAACGGCGACAACGTCGAGGAAATCGGCCAGTACGCGGGCCTCTCGCGCACCCGTCCGGGTCTTGCCGCTGCGCTGGCATTCGTGATGTTCAGCCTTGCCGGTATCCCGCCGATGTTCGGCTTCTGGGGCAAGTTCCTGGTGTTCAAGGCTGCCGTCGATGCGAACATGATGCCGCTCGCGGCGATCGGCTTCGCGGCCTCGGTGATCGGCGCGTTCTACTACCTGAAGGTCGTCAAGGTGATCTACTTCGATGAGCCGGTCGATGCCATCAAGTGGAAGAGCGACGTGTGGCACAAGGCGATCCTGGTCGTGACCTGCCTGTTCATCTCGCCGCTGGGCTATCTGCTGAGCGGATGGCTGCAGGGCCTGACGGACACTGCCGCGACCGCGCTGTTCCACACGCTTTGATCGAAATCGTAGCAGAAACGGGGTCCACGAATCAGGATCTCGCGCAGCGGCTCTCCGGCGGTGAATACCTGCCAGAGGGCCGCTGGCTCGTTGCGGACCGGCAGAATGCGGGCAGGGGGCGTCTTGGCCGCGTCTGGGATGACGGTGCGGGCAATTTCATGGGCTCGACCGTGGTGCGCATCGCGCCGGGCGACCCGTCGCCTGCCACGCTGGCGCTGCTGACGGGCCTTGCGGTTCACGAGGCGCTGTCCCGCTTCGTCAGTTCCGGCTTGATGCTCAAGTGGCCGAACGACCTGCTGCTTCACGAAGCCAAGGTCGCGGGCATCCTGCTGGAGATGGTTTCGGGCGTGGTCATCGTCGGCATCGGTGTGAACCTCGTCCATGCGCCCGAAGTCCCGGGTCGCCGGACCGCTGCGCTGGGCGAGCTGGCCCCCAGCCGCGATATCTTCGCCGAGGCGCTGGCAGCCAGCTTCGACACCGAACTGCAGCGCTGGCGCTCGGTCGGCCTTGCCCCGCTGCTGCGTCGCTGGCAGAGTGCGGCACACCCGCAGGGAACCCCGCTTCGGGTGCTTCCGCCCGGTGAAGACGCGGTCGAAGGTGCGTTCGCGGGACTGGCGGAGGACGGAAACCTCCGCCTCGCCCTGCTTGACGGATCGATCCGGACGATCCACGCGGGTGACGTCCTGCTCGTATGAGGAACTGAAAGAGCATGCTGCTCGCTATCGACGCCGGCAATACCAATGTCGTCTTCGCGCTGCTGGAAGGTCGCACGATCAAGGGCCGCTGGCGCATCGCCACCGACCCGCGCCGCACGGGCGACGAATACGCCGTCTGGCTGATGCAACTGCTCGCCATTCGCGGCGTGAAGGCGCAGGAAGTCACGCAGATCGTGATTTCCACCGTCGTCCCCCGCGCGCTGCACAACCTCGAGATACTGGCCCGCCATTACTTCGAGATCGAACCGCTGATCGCTGGGCAGGGCAGGGCCGAGTACGGCATCGACATCGACGTGGAACAGCCCAGTTCGCTCGGCGCCGACCGGGCGGTGAACGCCATCGCCGCGCACGACAAGCATGCGGGAGACCTCATCGTCGTCGATTTCGGCACCGCGACCACCTTCGACGTGATAGACTTCAACGGAGCCTACAAGGGCGGCATCATCGCGCCGGGCATCAACCTCTCGCTCGACGCGCTGGTTGGCAATACGGCGAAGCTGCCGCGCATCGCCATCGCCGCGCCCAAGAGCACCAGCGTCGTCGGCCGCAACACCGAGGATCAGATGCTGATCGGCGTCTTTTGGGGCTACGTCGCGATGATGGAGGGCCTGATCGCCCGCATCCGCGCCGAGATCGGCCGCCCCGCCAAGGTCATCGCCACGGGCGGCCTTGCCGTCCTGTTCGACGAGGCCACCAATATTTTCGATGCCGTTGACGCGGATCTCACGATCGACGGCCTCGCCATCATTGCCGAAAGGGCAGCTTCTAAGTGATTCCCGGTAAGGAACTTCTATTTTGTGCGCTCGGCGGTTCGGGCGAAATCGGTATGAATGTCAATCTCTACGGCTGTCAGGGCAAGTGGCTGATGGTCGATCTGGGGATGACGTTCTCCGGTAACGAATACCCCGGCGTCGACCTGGTCTTCGCCGACCTCGAATTCATCGAGAACGAGCGCGAGAACCTGCTCGGCATCGTCCTGACCCATGCGCATGAAGATCACATCGGCGCGGTCCCGTACTTCGCCGAGGAACTGGGCGTGCCGCTCTATGCGACGCCGTTCACCGCCAAGCTGGTCGCCGCCAAGCTGGAAGAGGCGGGCATCCTTGACCGGGTCGAACTCAACGTGGTCGATGACCTGGAGAACTTCCAGATCGGCCCGTTCGGCATCCGCTACGTGCCGCTGGCGCACTCGATCGCCGAAGGCAACGCGCTGCTGATCGAGACGCCGTATGGCCGTATTTTCCACACCGGCGACTGGAAGCTCGACGACGAGCCGCAAGTCGGCACCCCGGCCACTCAGGCCGAACTGACCGCCATCGGCGACGAGGGCGTGCTGGCGCTCGTCTGCGATTCCACCAATGTGTTCAATCCCGAGGCTTCGGGTTCTGAAGGTGACGTCTACCGGGGCCTGCTGGCCGAAGTGAAGAAGCACAAGGGCCGCCGCGTGCTGGTGACGACTTTCGCCTCCAACGTCGCGCGCCTGCAGACGCTGGGCGATGTCGCGAAGAAGACCGGCCGCCAGCTGTGCGTGGCGGGCCGCTCGCTCGACCGCATCATCCAGACTGGCCAGTCCTGCGGTTATCTCAAGGACTTGCCCGACCTCGTCGATCCCGACACCGCGATGGACCTGCCGCGCGGCGACGTGCTGATCGTCGCCACCGGCGGTCAGGGCGAACCGCGCGCCGCACTCGCCCGCGTGGCCGAGGGCAATCACCCGATCAAGCTCGACAAGGGCGACGTCGTGCTGTTCTCCAGCCGTCAGATTCCCGGCAACGAAATCCAGATCGGCCGCATCCAGAACCGTCTGGCCGAGCAGGGCGTCATCGTCGTCACCGATCGTCAGAGCGAAATCCACGTCTCCGGCCACCCCGGTCGTCCCGAACTGGAGGCGCTCTATTCGTGGATTCGTCCGCAGATCCTGCTGCCGGTCCACGGCGAAATCCGCCACATGAAGGAGCAGGCACGTCTCGGCGTCGCCAGCGGCATTCCCAAGGCGATCTTCCAGAAAAACGGCGATCTCGTGCGCCTCGCGCCCAGTCACCCGGGCAAGTTCGGCGAAGTGCGCGCGGGCCGTCTGGTGCTCGACGGCGACATCATCGCGCCCGCTGACGGCGAGGCGATCATCATGCGCCGCCGCATCGCCTTCAACGGCGTCATTTCAGTGGCAGCGGATCGCAAGGGCAGGGTCGAAATCTCGGCGCTGGGCCTGCCGCTCGACGAGGACTACGCTGGGTTCGTCGAGGAAGCCAGGCGCGACGTTGCCGAGGCGCTGAAGCGCGCGGGCAAGGCGGATCGCGATACGCGCTCCGAAGCCGCGCGCCTTGCCGCTCGCCGCGCTGCGACGCGCTGGTCGGGCAAGAAGCCGCAAGTGCAGGTGCTGTTGCTGGAGGATTGATGCGATGGCGATGAACTGGACCTCGATGATCGCGATCTACGCCCTGTTCTGGGTGCTGAGCGCGTTTATCGTCCTCCCGGTCGGCTTGCGCACGCCCGACGAGGTGGAGGGCCATGTCATCGAGAAGGGCCACGCCTCCAGCGCGCCGGTGAACTTCCGCCCGAAGCTGGTCGCGCGCCGGGCGACCATCGTGGCGGTGGTGCTTTTCGGGCTCTACTACGCCAATTATGCGAACGGGTGGATCACCGTGGACGACGTGAACCTGTTCGGGACGCCGCCGGTCAAGGATCTCGGCTACTGAGCTTTGGCTTTGGCGTCGTTCCGCGCTAGAGGCACGCCATGGAACCACTGGATACCAGCGCGCCGCGTCTGTGCGTGGCGGCGCTTTACTGCTTCACCCGTTTCGACGACCCGGCCGCGCTGAAGGCGCCGCTCGAGGCGCTATGTCATGAGCATGGCGTTCGCGGCACCTTGCTGCTGGCGGGAGAAGGCATCAACGGGACCATCGCCGGGACCGACGCCGGGATCGATGCGATCGTGGCGCATGTGCGTGGGCTGCCGGGCTGCGAGGGCGTGGACGTCAAGTTCTCCGACGCGCCGCACATGCCGTTCCACCGCATGAAAGTGCGCCTCAAGCGTGAGATCGTGACGATGGGCCAGCCCGACATCGACCCGCTGGCGATCGTGGGCACGTATGTCGAGCCGCAGGACTGGAACGCGCTGATTGCCGATCCGGATACGATCGTGATCGATACCCGCAACGACTACGAGGTAGCGGTGGGTACGTTCGCGCGGGCCATCGATCCGCACACGAAGACTTTCCGTGAGTTTCCAGAGTGGTTCCGTAGCGAGCGCGAGCGGCTGCTCGGGCAGGGCAAGGCGCCGAAAGTGGCGATGTTCTGCACCGGCGGCATTCGCTGCGAGAAGTCCACGGCCTTTCTCAAGCAGGAAGGCGTCGAGGACGTCTTTCACCTCAAGGGCGGCATCCTGAAGTATCTGGAGACCGTGCCGGAGGAACAGAGCCTGTGGGAAGGCGAGTGCTTCGTTTTCGACCAGCGGGTGACCATCGGCCATGGGCTGGCACCGGGCAGCTATGAACTATGCCATGCCTGCCGCCGTCCGATCAGCGCCGAAGACCGGGCTTCGGAACTTTATGAGATTGGCGTCAGTTGTCCGGCCTGTCACGGTGAGCGTACCGAGGAACAGCGCGCCGCCTACCGCGAACGCGAACGGCAGGAAAAGCTCGCGGCCCGCCGGGGTGAGGCTCATGTCGGGGCGGTATATCGGGGCGAATAAGGCCGCGACGAGGGCTGAGGTATCTGCCGCAACGCCCTAATATTGTGTCATTGCAAGCATGGTGAAACAATCCCGGGGCGGTTCAGCGCGGCCCTGGATTGTTTCACCATGCTTGCAATGACGAAAGGTCGGTCAGCCCAACCTCACCCGCGCAGGCGCTCGATGCCCTGTGCCAGCGCGACGTAGAGCTTGCCCATGTCCGACGACAGCAGGGTGACGCCAAGGGCGTTTCCGTCTCTGGTCGAGAGCACCTGCCGCAGTATCGATTCGAAATCGTGGATGTAGCGGCTGACGTTGGCCCGGAAGGCGTCGTCACGCTCGAAGACCTGCTGGACGGCCTTGGCCTCGCCGGCGTCGAGCAGGCTTACTGCCCGGCGGGTGAATATGCCCCGGTCGCCACGCAGGTATGCGGCCCAGGCACTGTCCGAGATGTCGCTCGACAGAACCGTGGCAATGTCGATGGCGTTTGAATTGAGCGATTCGGTGATGAACGCGGCGCGGCGGGCAAAGTCGTTGTCGACCTGCTCCGTTGCCTGTTCGCGTGCCTGCGTGACCCTGCCTTCGAGATTGCCGACGAGGTCATCCACCTTGGCGATCTGTTCGCGTAGCTGCGTGGCGGCTTCGCGGGTGACGCCCGAGGCATGAGCCACGGCCTGCTCGAGCTGGCCGGAAATCTCCGAAACCTTGCCGCGCATGGCCTTTTCGATAGCGGCGGCGCTTTCGTCGCCGAGGGTTTCGGCGATGCGCACGATGCGTTCGGCGCTGTCTTCCTCGATCGCGGACACCGTCTCGTCGAGGGTGGTGCCGAGCGCGGCGAGGGCGCCGACCAGGGCGCCTCCCGCCTTGTCGGCGGCCGTCTGTGTGGCCGCGTCGATCTCGCCGAGCGTGTCCTGCAGGCGCCCGAACAAGGCGACGTGATCGGCGCCGCGTGCGGAAATCTGCGCCTGTGCCTGCGAAAGTCCACCGATGAGCGCGTCGAGATCGCGACCGGATACACCGATTTCGGCTGCGACATCCTCGCCGCCCTGTGCCGCTTCGCGCAGCTGCGCAAGCACGCTGCCGAGCCCTTCCTGAATGCGCCGCAGGCGGTCTTCCGAAACCGCCAGCGCTTCGGGAAGGGCACTGCCGGTCTGGCGGGCGCTCGCCTGGATGAGTTCGAGCAGTCGCACGCTGTCTTCGGTGAGCTTCTCCACCTCATCGTCGGTGACCGCGAGCGTGGCGCGCGCGGCAGTGAGGCGATCGGTGAGCGCCGTGAGGCTGATGGACAAGCGATCTTCCGCTTCGCCGGTTTGTGCGGCGATGGTTTCGAGGCGGGCCTCGAAACGGCCGAGTTCGCCGGTGACCGCAGCCGCGCGTTCGGCAAGGGCAGCGGCCTGGATACGGTGCCGTTCGAGCCGCTCGGCGATCGAGGCGTCGAGTTCACCCAGCATGTGGTCGATGCGGGCGATCGCGTGCCGCTCCTGCTCGACCTGGCGCGACTGGCGTTCCTCGGCTTCCATGGCGAGGTGTTCGGCACGAAGGCCGATCGATTCGTCGATCTGGCAGGCTTCGCCGGCGATCGCCGCCAGACGGCTGGCCAGCGCATCGACGGCGGTTTGCTGAGCCTCCATGATGGCGACGCCGGTGGCGGCCTGTTCTTCCGACAGGTTGGAAAGCGACGTACGCAGGTGCTCGGTCGCACGTTCCTCGGCCTGGCGCAGTGCGCGAGAGACGACGTCGCTCTCGTCGCGCAGGGCACCGAGGCGGGCGCGCAGCGAGGTGAGGCTTTCGGCTTCCTGACGGTCGAGCTGGCGACGCCCTTCGTCGATTTCGTCGGTCAGCGTCTTGGCGCGGACGCGAATCGCGGCGAGGGCATCGACCTCGTGCTTGTCCAGTCGGGTGCGGAATTCCTCTCCGCGTTCGTGGAGGGCCAAGAAACGCGCGGTGACGGCCTGTTCGAGCTGTTCGCTGCGGGCGCTGAAGCCGTCGAGCGTCTCGTTGACCTGATCGCGCAAGATCGAAACCTGCCGGGTGCTGGCGGAACCGAACTCGTTGAGCCGGTTGAAGCCGTTGATCATGTCCTCAAGCTGGGCATGGGCGGTGCGACCGGCATTGGCGATGGTGTTGGTGACGTCCTTCGCCGAACTGGCGATGACGGGCAACTGGCCGCGCAGCTTCTCCATGTTGTCGAGCGCGGCGCTGCTGACCGAACTGATCGAATCGACCCGCGCGCCGTTGTCGCGCACGAGTTCCTGCAGGCGTTCGGCATTCTGGGAAAGACGTTCCGCTGCGAGGCGGCCCAGCGTTTCGAGATCGCGAGCCTGCGCGGCGACGAATTCGCGTGCGAGGCTCAACTCGCGGTTCACCGTGGTGAGGCGGCGTTCGAGCAGGGCGGATTCGGCCGAGAGCGTTTGCGCGATATGCCCGAAGCGCCGTGCCTCCCGTGTGCTACGGCGCATCGCGATCAACCAGACGACGCCGACCAGCAGCACGGGCACACACCATTGCATGACGAGCGCGGGAACCGCGGCGAGCGTCAGGCCGGTTTTCATTGCGGGCACTTGCGCGAACAGGAACAGGCCGCTCCATGCGACGACCGCCGCCCCGGCAACGGCGGGCGCGATCCATTCGCGCCCGGAAGAGGGCGTGAAGGATTCGCCGGCATCATCTGCCGCCACCCAGGCGTCGTCCCAGGTTTCGGAGGTGTCCGACTCCGTCGCCGATTCCACGGCGGTTTCCGACATCTGGGTGTCCGACGGCTCGCCGGTGCCCGCGCCGAACGCGATGATCCTGTTTTCCCCAACCATCCAGCCAGGATACCACGTGCACCGGACCGATAAACCCCGGTTTAAGACTTCCGGGATTAAACTGGGGAAATGGCATATGAAGCAGGAGCCCTGGAAGCCACTCTCGCCGCTGCAGCCGGGGGCGATCCCGTACTGATGGCGGAACTGCGAGCGGCCTATATCGAGGGCGTCGGTCGGCAGGTCGATCTCCTCGAGCGGGCGCGGTGCGACGGCAACTGGGTGGTGGCAGCGACGCGGCTGAAGGGGTTGGCGGCGAGCTTTCACTCGGTGCATCTGCTGGGATTGGCACAGGATGCCCTTGATGCCGCGCCGGGTGAGCCTGCCGTGGTGCGCCGCCTCAAGACCTACCTGACGGAGTTTTCCGGAACCTGATCCCCCGTTCAGGCCGACTGCCGGTTTGGTCGGGTACTGGGGTTTGGCACTGGGGCTTGGCACTGGGCTCCGACCTGCCTACATCCTTGGCCGGGGTGCTGGAGTTTCGGATTTGCGCATAGCATTGTTGGCCATGACGGAGCCTGCCGCGACAGGGCAGCCGTTCCCGCGCGCATTCCTGCGCGTTGCAGGGGCGAGCGTGGCGCAGCACCAACTCGGTATGGCGCTGGCGCTGGAATGCCAGCGCGTCATCTGCATGGCGCGCGGCACCACGCCAGAACTGATCGCCCTTCAACACGATGCGGAGGACGCGGGGCTTCAGTTCGGCATTGCGACGGGGGCGGGTCAACTGGCCGGTCTGGTTACGGCCGGAGACGAGTTGATCGTCGTTTCGGAGGGGCTTTTCGCCGATCCGACGGCGGCTGCGGCGCTTCTCGAAGGACGGGCTCCGACCGTGCTGGTTCAGCCGGTCGAAGGCGCGCTTGCCGCCGGTTTCGAGCGGATCGACATCAATCGCGCCACCGCCGGGCTGATGCGCGTGCCGGGGGCGCTGGTCGAGCGATTGCACGAATTGCCGCTCGACGTGGATGCGATCTCGGCGCTGACACGCATCGCGCTCCAGTCCGGCATCACCATGCGCGAGGTTCCGCCTGCGGCGCGGGCGGGGTCAGGCTGGCGTATGGTCCGCAGCGAGGCGGAAGCCTACGCGCTGGAGGACGAGTGGATGCGTACGCGCTTCGCGCAGGAGGGAGCGCGGACGCCGGGACGTACGATCGCGCGCTTTGCGGTCCTGAGCTTCGGATCGTCGCTGCTGCATGCGGGCAATGCCAGCAATGTGGTGTCGGCGGCGGTGCTGGTCATGCTCTTTATTGCGGCGGGTGCGGGCTGGTTCGGCTTCCTGTGGTGCGCCTTCGGGTTCCTGGCGATCGCCTGGCTGCTGGTGGAGGCGAGCAGACTGCTGCGCGCGGCGGAGCGGCACGCGCTGGGCCAGGCATCTCCGGCGATCCCGCGCGCGGACGCACTGGTCTGGCTGGTCGATGTGGTCTTCGCTGCGCTGATACTGCTGGACACGCCGCGCTTTCCGGGGGAGCCGGTGCTGGCCTGGCTGTGCACTCCGGCTGTTCTCATGATGCTTCTGGTGCTGCTGCCGCGCATCGCCGCCGGGCGGTTCGCCGGTCTCTTCGCAGACCGGGCGTTGCTGGGCCTGATCCTCGCGTTCGCGTCCGGGTTCGGGCAGGTGCTGCTTGTCGTGAGGCTACTTTCGGCCGGGCTGGTCGCTGCGGCACTCGTGCTGCCGCGTCGGCGCGACGGCTAACCTCGAATTAACCAGATGCCGGTTAGACGGGTCATATGATCGATCAGGCCGCTCATCCGGCGGATACGCAAGCCGTGGAGGCCGCTCTGCGACGCGACCTCGTGCGCGGTGACGCTGCGGCGGCGTCTGCGCTCCCGGTGCTGCGCTATCTCGTCGCGGCCGAGCAGAACGCGGCCTTGAGCGAGGAGATTCTCGCGCGCGTGAAGGGCATTCTCGCCGACATCGCCGGGCAATTGCTTGACGCCCTGATCGGCAGCGCCGACCGGCGCGCGCATGCTCCCGAGGAAATCGCGGTGCTGACGCGGGCTTTCCTCGATGAGCCGGTGTTGCTGGCGCATATCCACGCCGCCGCGCTGGAATGGCAACTGACCGAACGATTGCAGGAGCGGATCGGTCTAGACCCGGTCGCCTCGCCGCTCATACGCGAACGTGCAGGCTACGGCGATGCCCTGGCGCGCGGCTTCCTTGCGGCTCAGGCGAACTGGAGCCAGGGGCAACGGCGCATGGCTCTGCCCCTGGCGGAACTGCCTGACGCCGTGCTGGAAGCGGTGCTTGCGATCCTGCGTGCGCTTGTCGGTGCCGAACCTGTTCTATCCGAACGCGCGTCTGCGGTCGAAGCGGAGGCCCGGCGTCATCACGCGGCCCACGCCAATCGGCTGCAGTGGGCGGAACACTTGGTCGCCGATCTGGACACCGAGACGGCCTTGTCGATTTCTCATGCCGGGGTCGCGTTGTTCCTGACGGCTCTGTCCTTGCGCTCGGGAGAACCACGCGACGTGGCCGCCACGGCGACGCAACCGGGCCAGCAGGCGCGACTGGCGCTGAGCCTGCTCGCCGCGCAACTGCCCTCCGGTCTTGCCGAGGAGCAGGTGTTGGCGATTCACGCGGGGGCGAACCTTCCGAACGGGCTATC
Source organism: Novosphingobium sp. 11B (assembly GCF_054589055.1). Lineage (NCBI taxonomy): Bacteria > Pseudomonadati > Pseudomonadota > Alphaproteobacteria > Sphingomonadales > Sphingomonadaceae > Novosphingobium > Novosphingobium sp. 11B. Next base: position 50,655 of record NZ_BAAILP010000332.1, read on the forward strand.
CGGCATCGATGCATGGCGCGCTGCGTCGATCCTCTCGAACGGTGCGACTTCACGATGAGCCCGGGCGAAGGCGCCATTCTGGCCCATGCGACGTGCGACGGGCATGACCGCCTGATCAGCGCCGACGAGCCTCTCGCCGGACTGCAACTGCGCTGTGGCGGCGAAATGCCCGGCACGATCGCGGTGCCGGAATTGCTCGAACTGGTGCGCCGTGCCCGACAAGCGCGCCGCCGCCTGGCTCAGGCGATCAGGGCGCAGGATGGCAACGATACGATTTCTTCGTGGATCGAAGTCGAGCCGGAGGGCGAGGGATGCTCGATCCATGTGCGCAGCTGGCAGACGGCCGCTCTGGATTCCGAGGAAGGCAGTCCGGGCGAACATCGCCGCGCGGTGACCGATCGCCATGTCGCGGAACTGTGTGCATGGCTCGACGCGGGGCAGCGCCTGGTCGCGGTGACGTGCGATTCTCCCGAACTGGCGCAAGTGTCCGCCGCGATGGAGCAAGGCGCGGGGCGCTGCTGGACCGACTTCCTGCCGCCGGAGAACGTGACGCACCAGCAGCCGCTTCACTGGCGACTGCTCGACGGCGCGCCGGTGGTCGTCGCGGGCTCGCCGCGATCCTGGCGCGTCTCGCTGGTGCCGCATATCCGGCCCGGCTTCGAGCCGTCGGGCTTCGAACTGCTGCTGCTTTCCGACGAGGCACCGTCGGACTGGGTGTCGGTAGCGGAGCCTGAAGCGCCGCTGCAGCGCCGCGGACTGGTGGGGCAGGATCTGGCGCCGGTGCTCAAGCAGCCGATCGCGCGGATCGTCGCCAACGCCGAGACCATCCGCACACGCCTCGCCGGACCGCTTCCCGACGCCTATGCCGAATATGCCGGAGAGATCGCCGGCGCGGGCAAGCTGCTGCTGGGTCTGCTGGAGGACATGGCCGATCTGGAAGTCGTAGAGGAGGACGGTTTCTCGACGACGCCGGATTACATCGATCTCGCCGATGTCTCGCGGCAGGCCGCCGGTATCCTGGGCGTCCGGGCGCGGGAGAAAGACATCTCGATCGTGGCGCCGCCGCTCGATGACCATGCCCCGGCTCTGGCGGAATTCCGCCGTGTCCTGCAGGTTCTGCTGAACCTCATCGGCAATGCCATTCGCTACTCGCCGGAAGGGTCGCGCATCGATGTGCGGGTTTCGGTCGAGGGAGGACGCGCCATCGTCGTCGTCGCGGATCAGGGGCCTGGCCTCAGCGATGAAGATCAGCTCCGGGTATTCGAGAAGTTCGAGCGTCTGGGCCGCAGTGGTGACGGCGGCTCAGGACTTGGTCTCTATATTTCCCGGCGACTAGCCCGCGCGATGGGCGGCGAGCTTTCCATCGAAAGCTCGCCGGGGCAGGGTGCCCGGTTCATCCTCGCAGTGCCGGTCGATCCCGACGCCTGACTGGTTTTAGC
>NZ_BAAILP010000332.1:52227-83000 GCF_054589055.1 Novosphingobium sp. 11B
CCATCGCGAAGACTGCCCCGCGCACGGCCCATGCCCGGTCCGCAACCATCACGCTGTCGGCCGGCCACCTGAGCACGCCGGTGCCCTGCAAGACCACGAAAATCCCTACCGCCATCATCAGCAGGCCAAGGGTCGTCGCCAGAATTCTAACAAACATCATGATTGTGCGCCCCTTTCGAGGAGAGGCTGCACGCCGGATGCGGCCGGATTGTGGCGCGAATGTTCAAATGGATCGGTTTTGACGATGACGGCAAACAAAAAGGCCCCCGCTTTCGCGAGGGCCTTTGCTTCGGATATCCACGACTGCGCGCGGAATGAACCTCAGCGCTTGTCGAGCGGCACGTAGTCGCGCTGCGTCGGGCCGGTGTAGAGCTGGCGCGGGCGACCGATCTTCTGGCCGGGATCGGAGATCATTTCGTTCCACTGCGCGACCCAGCCCACGGTACGGGCGAGGGCGAAGAGCACGGTGAACATGGTGGTCGGGAAGCCGATCGCCGAAAGGATGATGCCCGAGTAGAAGTCCACGTTCGGGAACAGCTTCTTCTCCGCGAAGTAGGGGTCGCTGAGCGCAATCTCTTCGAGGCGCAGCGCGGTCTCGAACAGCGGATCGGTGACGTTGAGGGCCTCGAACACTTCGCGCAGGGTCGACTGCATGACCGTCGCGCGCGGGTCGTAGTTCTTGTAGACGCGGTGACCGAAGCCCATCAGGCGGAACGGATCGCTCTTGTCCTTGGCGCGGTCGATGTAGTGCTGGATGCGATCGGGGGTGCCGATCTCCTTGAGCATATTGAGCGCGGCTTCGTTCGCGCCGCCATGCGCAGGACCCCACAGGCAGGCGATGCCCGCTGCGATGCATGCGAAGGGGTTCGCGCCCGACGAACCGGCAAGACGCACGGTCGAGGTCGAGGCGTTCTGCTCGTGATCGGCGTGGAGGATGAAGATGCGGTCCATCGCCTTTTCGACCGCCGGAACCACCTCGTACTCTTCCGCGGGCACGCCGAAGGTCATGCGCAGGAAGTTGCCGGTGTAGCTCAGCTTGTTGTCCGGGTAGAGGAACGGCTGGCCGACCGAATACTTGTAGGCCATCGCCGCGATCGTTGGCATCTTGGCGATCAGGCGATGCGAGCTGATCTTGCGATGCTCGGGATCGGCGATGTCGGTCGAGTCGTGGTAGAATGCCGAAAGCGCGCCGACCACGCCGCACATGATCGCCATCGGGTGCGCGTCGCGGCGGAAACCGCGATAGAACGTCGCCAGCTGTTCATGCAGCATGGTGTGGCGCGTGATGGTGTTCTCGAACGTGGCGAGCTCATCCTTGCTCGGCAGTTCACCATTCAGCAGCAGGTAGCTCGTTTCCATGAACGAGGAGTTCTCGGCCAGCTGGCCGATCGGATAGCCACGGTGCAGCAGAACGCCTTCGTCGCCGTCGATGTAGGTCAGCGCCGACTCGCAGCTCGCGGTCGAGGTAAAGCCCGGATCGAACGTGAACGCGCCCGTCTGGCCGTAGAGCTTGCGGATGTCGATGACGTCCGGACCCACGCTTCCCTTGAGAACGGGATAGTCATGTTCCGCGCCGCCGACGCTCAGTTTAGCCTGATCACCCACCAATTATCTCCTTATGACTGCGACCCGGCGGGAACCTGAGCCTGCTCGCCGATGCGCGCGAGGCTCTCTTCCCGTCCGAGCAATACCAGTACGTCGAATATCCCCGGCGAGGTCGTCTGACCCGTCAGGGCTGCCCGCAAGGGTTGCGCGAGCTTGCCGAGACCCAGTCCCAGGTCTTCGGCCATTGCCTTCAGGTTGGCTTCCAATGCCTCGAGAGTCCAGTCGGCCTGGCCGGACAGGCGCTCATGGATCGCGGCGAGGCGCTCGCGCCCCTCGTCGGTCAGGAGCGCCAGCGCCTTCTCGCTCATGGCGAGCGGACGCTGGGCGAAGAGGAAGGCAGAGCCTTCTGCAAGTTCGTTGAGGTCCTTGGCACGGACCTTGAGCACGGGCATCGCGCGGACCAGCAGGTCGGCAGGCTCATCGCCGTCGACGCCATCGAGGCGCGCTTCGACGAGGCCCGCAAGCCGCACGTCGTCGGCCTCGCGCAGATAATGCCCGTTGAGATTCTGGAGCTTGGCAAGGTCGAAGCGCGAGGGGCTCTTGCCCACATCGACCATGTCGAACCATTCGATCGCCTGCTCGCGGCTGATGATCTCCTCATCGCCGTGGCCCCAGCCGAGGCGCAGCAGGTAGTTGAACACGGCCTCGGGCAGCAGGCCCATTTCGTCGCGATAGGCATCGACGCCCAGCGCGCCGTGGCGCTTGGACAGCTTGGCGCCGTCCGAGCCGTGGATCAGCGGCACGTGGCCGTAGACCGGCACGTCCCAGCCCATGCCGTTGATGACGACGAGCTGACGGAACGCATTGTTGAGGTGATCGTCGCCGCGCAGGACGTGCGTGACGCCCATGTCGTTGTCGTCCACCACCACGGCCAGCATGTAAGTAGGGGTGCCGTCGCCGCGCAGGATGACGAAGTCGTCGATTTCCTCGTTCTGCACGGTGACCGTGCCCTGCACGAGATCCTCGATCGTCGTCGAACCCTCACGCGGGGCCTTGACGCGCACCACCCAGGAACGGTCGGCCGGCCAGGTCGCGGGATCGGCATCGCGCCATTCGCTGTCGATGCGGAACGGGCGGCGTTCTTCCTGCGCCTTCTGGCGGCGCTCGGCGAGTTCTTCCTGGGTCAGGTAGCAGCGATAGGCGTGGCCGTTTTCCATCAGCTGCGCAGCGACTTCGGCATGACGGTCCGAGCGGGCGAACTGGAACACCGGGGCCTCGTCACCGTCGAGGCCGAGCCAGGACAAGCCGTCGAAGATCGCGTCGATCGCGGGTTCTGTCGAACGGGCGCGATCGGTATCCTCGATACGCAGCAGATACTTGCCGCCATGACGGCGCGCGAAAAGCCAGTTGAACAGTGCCGTACGAGCGCCACCGATATGAAGGTAACCGGTCGGCGAAGGAGCAAAGCGCGTTACGACGGCCTTCTTGCCAGTCGCTTCGCCCGATGCACTACCGCTTGCCATCTACCCGACCTTCCTGTCCTATTGGCGGCAATGGGGACCCACGCCGCAACTTGTGAAATTCTGCCTCCGGAAAGCCCCGGAACCGCTGCATTGCAGCATGGGCCATGGACCGCCAAGGGCCTCTTGTCGAGGGTTTTGGCAGTCGTCGAGCGATTTCTTTCCGGGGCGGAATTCGAACGCGCACCATGGGTGACGGTGGCCTTCGCAACCGGCATAATTGCGTGGTTTTGGCTGCCTTCGGCACCTGCCTGGGCAGGCCTTTGCGGCGCTCTTGTTGCAATTTGTGCAATTTGTTATGCATCCTTTCCCTTGCGCGTCGTTTACCCGCATCTCGGTCGGGCGTTGTCGCTGTTGCCGCTGGTGGTGGTTGCCGGTTGCCTCGTCGTCTGGGCGCGTTCCGAACTGGTGGGGCAACCCGCCATCGAGCGCCCACTATCGGGCAATTTCAGCGCGCAGGTTCTGGCGATCGAATCGCAGCCGGCCCTGGGACGCGACAGGTTGCTGCTGGCCATGCGTGACCCCCTGAGCGGCTTCGGCCATGACGCTTCGCCCGGCAACGCGATCAAGGTCCGGCTCAACGTTCCCGGCAAGGGATCGACGACCGGGATCGCGGTCGGCGATCTGGTGGCTTTCCGGGCACGGTTGATGCCGCCGGCGCCGCCCATGCTGCCCGGCGCCTACAACTTTGCGCGCACGTCCTGGTTCACAGGCATCGCCGCGAGCGGTTCGGTCACAGGTGAGGTGCAGGTCGTCCGGAAAGGCAAGCGAAGCGAGTGGGGATTGCTGGATATCCGACAATCTTTGACGAACCATATTCGCGCCCGCATCGGGGATGAACGCGCGGGCATTGCCGCTGCATTCGTCACCGGCGATCGCGGCGGCATTACGGAGGCTGACGACCAGGCCATGCGCGACTCGGGGTTGGCGCATCTGCTCTCGATCAGCGGCCTGCATGTCAGCGCGATGGTCGGGGCGGTCTATCTACTGGTCATCCGGTTGCTGGCGCTGTTCCCGTGGGTGGCCCTGAGGGTGAGGCTGCCGGTCGTCGCGGCCGGTGCGGGGGCCGCTGCAGGCGTCGCTTACACTTTGCTTTCCGGGTCGGAAGTTCCGACCGTTCGGTCCTGCATCGGCTCCCTCCTGGTCCTGATCGCACTGGCTTTGGGGCGGGAGCCCTTGTCCCTGCGCATGCTTGCGGTGGCGGCGTTCTGCGTCCTGTTGCTCTGGCCGGAGGCGGTGATCGGGCCGAGCTTCCAACTGAGCTTCGGCGCGGTCCTGGCGCTGATCGCCGTCAGTACGGCCAAGCCCGTGCGGCACTTCCTTGGACCGCGCGACGAAGGGCTTGCCATGACCGGGCTTCGCCATCTTGCCCTCCTGCTGCTGACGGGCGTGGTCATCGACCTCGCGCTCATGCCGATCGGCCTGTATCATTTCCACCGCGCCGGAGTGTATGGAGCGCTGGCCAACGTAGCGGCAATTCCGCTGTCTACCTTTGTCGTGATGCCTTTGCTGGCTTGTGCATTGGTCCTCGATATCGCCGGGCTGGGCGGGCCGGTCTGGTGGCTCGCCGGAATCTCGATAGACCTGCTGGTCGGCCTGGCCCGCTGGTTCGCGTCGAGACCGGGCGCTGTGAACCTGCTTCCCGGTACAGACACCTGGGCATTCCTGCTTTTCGTCGCGGGAGGTCTGTGGATGGGCCTTTGGAGCGGCCGCATTCGCTGGGCCGGGCTACCGATCGCCTCGGTCGGAGTGTTCTTGCTGGCGACCGCACCGGCGGCGGACATGCTGGTGTCCGGAGATGGTCGTCATGTCGGGCTGGTCGAAGATGGCGGGAAACGGCTTTACCTGCTTCGAAACAGCGAAAGCGGCTACGCCCGGGACAATCTCATGGAATTCGCCGGGATCGAGGCCGATCCGGTCACGTTCGACAAGTTCCCGGGTGCTCGCTGCAACCGTGATTTCTGCGCCTTGCCGGTCAGGCGCTCCGGCACCACGTGGCATGTGCTGGTTTCGCGGGGCCGCGATGCCGTTGCGGAACGGTCGCTCGCCGCTGCATGCGAACGCAGCGACATCGTCATATCGGATCGCTGGCTGCCGCGCAGTTGCAAGCCGCGCTGGTTCAAGGCAGATCGAGGATCGCTTGGGCAGACCGGCGGGCTGGCGGTATATCTGGGCAAGGCCCGTATCGATACGGTAGCCCAGACCCAAGGTGAACACGGCTGGTGGCGTCCCCGGCCTGTTCACCGTTACAGGAATGCTCCTGCGCCGCGCAAATCGCAGTAATTACCGGTTGCTGCTGCGCCAAGGCCTTCATGGCGCAGCGTGGCCGTGTCAGTTGTACCGTCGAAGCAGGCCGGCGAGCTTGCCTTGGACTTCCACTTCGTCCGCACCGTAAATCTGCGGTTCGTAAGCGGCATTTGCGGGATCCAACCGCACCATTCCCGCTTCGCGCCGAAGGTACTTGAGGGTCGCCTCTTCCCCGCGGATCAGGGCAACGACAATCTCGCCGTCGCGAGCGGCATTCGTGCGCTTCACGAGGGCGAAATCACCATCCAGAATGCCCGCCTCGATCATCGAGTCGCCGGAGACCTCGAGCGCGTAATGCTCGCCGGAGCCAAGCAGGGCGGCAGGGACAGGCAACATGGACTGTCCTTCGAGAGCCTCGATCGGCACACCTGCGGCAATACGCCCGTGCAGCGGGATCTCGATAACGTCGTTGGCGGCTTCGACGGAACGACGCGGCGTCTGCGGACGCGCCAATCCATCATTGCTGTTCGCTGCAGAAGGACGCAGGGCCTTGCTTCCCGTGTCATCGGCCTGGCGCAAGACTTCGAGCGCACGTGCACGGTTGGGAAGGCGGCGGATGAAGCCGCGTTCTTCCAGTGCGGAAATCAGTCGGTGAACACCGGACTTGGACTTGAGGTCGAGCGCCTCCTTCATCTCCTCGAAGCTGGGGGAGATGCCTGTCTCCTCAAGCCGGACCTGGATGAACCGGAGCAATTCGTGCTGCTTGCGCGTCAACATGTCGCTGCCTTCTCGTGACCTCCGAACCAGGCAAACCCTGATCGCGTTTGTTCTGGTAGTGAACATTGAGGGAACAATCAAGCAACCAATTGCCGATACTTCAGGCAATACCGCCGTTCTGGAGCAAGTATATCCGGACTTCTTCACCAGCCTGTGCCGGACCGGCCAGCGCCGACCGATCGACCAGCACGTTGCTTGCCGCCAGGGACGACAGGGCGCCGCTGTCCTGCAGCGGGCTTACCGTCACATTTTCTCCGTCCCACCAACCGCGCAGGAACTCGCGGCGGCGTCCGCTCGCGCGCAGCGGCATGGCCAGCCGGGCCGTCAGCCGCATGGGCAAGGGGCGCGCAGCCCCCTGCATCGCGCGCAGGACGGGGAGCAGGAAATGGTAAGCGGTGACGTAGCTGGAGACCGGATTCCCCGGCAGGCCCAGCACGATCTGGCGGCGTCCTGCCACGTCGCGGGTGGCGACTAGGATTGGTTTGCCGGGCTTGATCGCGACACGCCAGAAATCGATGCCCGCGCCCCAGCTTTCGAGTGCCGGACGAATGAGGTCGTGATCGCCGACCGAAGCGCCGCCGCTCGTTACGATGAGGTCGGCATCGGCGGATGCTTCGAAAGCGGAGGTTATTGCCTTGATCGTATCGGGCACCGGGCCGATACGCCGCGCATCCACGCCCAGCGAACGCGCCATGGCCGTCAGCATCGCGCCGTTGCTGGCGGGAATCTGGTGCGGTGCACAGCGCTCCGGATCGGAGGCGAGTTCGTCGCCGCTGTCGATCACGGTCAGGCGCGGTGTGCGATGCACGGGAAGGTGCGTATGGCCGGCCGCGATCGCCAGCGCCATCTGCGCGGGCGCGATGTGCAGACCAGCGGGCAGGACTTCCACGCCCTGGGCAAAATCCATCCCGCAATGGCGGATGTGCTTGTGCGCCGGTGCGGGCGGCTCGCCCGAGAGTATAAGGTTCGCGCCCTCGCGTGTCAGGTCTTCCTGGATTATGACGGCCGCCGCGTCGGGCGGCAGCATCGCGCCCGTCGAAATTCGGACTGCCTCTCCTTGCGAGAGCGGGCCGGCATAAGGATGCCCGGCGGCACTTTCACCGACGATCCTCCAGGGGCCGCGCAGGTCGCCTGCCGTGACGGCGTAGCCGTCCATGGCTGACAGATTTGCGGAGGGCTGCGTGCGTCTGGCGTGCAGCGGTTCAGCCAGGTAACGGCCGAGCGCGCCTTCGATGTCGACACGCTCTATCGACAGCGGGGTGACGAGCGCGAGGAGGCGAGCTTGTGCCTCCTCCAGAGAGAGCGGCGCGGAGCCGTTCATTCAGTCCATCCGTCCATCTTCCAATGGCCTGATTTACCGCCGATTTTCTCGACCAGGCGGATGTCTCCGATGACCATGCCCTTGTCGAGCGCTTTGGCCATGTCGTAAATTGTGACAAGTGCGATAGAAGCTGCTGTTATCGCTTCCATTTCTACCCCGGTGCGACCGGTCAGCGAAGCCTTCGCGATGACGCGGATAGCATTATCCTCGAAAGCGAAGTCGAGGTTTACGGCATCGAGCGGCAGCGGGTGGCACATGGGGATGAGATCGGCCGTACGCTTGGCCGCCATGATGCCGGCAATGCGCGCGGTTCCCAGCACGTCACCCTTCGGAGCATTCCCGGCGCGGATTGCGGCAAGGGCATCCGCGCTCATGGAAATGCGCCCGGCCGCCACGGCGATGCGCTGCGTCTCGGCCTTGGCGCCAACGTCGACCATGCGCGCGTTGCCGTCCGGGTCGATGTGAGTGAGGGACTTGTTCATCGCGAACCCATGGCGTTCAGGCTCCGGTGAGCAGGGCGCGTGTCGCCGCCTCGATATCGTTCTGGCGCATGAGGCTTTCGCCGACGAGGAATGTCCGGGCGCCGCACGAGGACAGGCGTACCAGATCGGCATGGACGTTGATGCCGCTTTCGCTCACCAGCAGCGTACCTTCCGGCGCCAGCGGGGCGAGGCGCTCAGTCGTGCCGATATCGGTGGCGAAACGTCGCAGGTCGCGGTTGTTCACGCCAATAAGGCGCGATTTCAAAAGACTTGCACGCTCTATCTCAGGTTCGTTGTGAACTTCGACGAGGCAGTCGAGGCCTCGCTCGATCGCAGCGGCTTCGATTTCCGCCATCAGTACGTCGTCCAGTGCGGCGACGATGATGAGGATGGCATCGGCACCGATCGCGCGCGCTTCGGCGACCTGCCAGGGATCGACCATGAAATCCTTGCGGATCACCGGAAGGCCGCAGGCGGCGCGGGCCTGGATGAGGAAATCCTCGTGGCCCTGGAAGTAGGGAGCATCAGTGAGCACGGACAGGCACGCGGCGCCGCCCCGCTCATAGGCGACCGCGTGCTGTGATGGCTGGAAGTCGCTTCTGATCAATCCTTTGGAAGGCGATGCTTTCTTGATTTCTGCAATCAAGGCGTAGCCGGTCGCGGCTTTGGCGCGCAGTGCCGCCTCGAAGCCGCGAGGGGGCGTCTGCATGGCAGCGCGGGCGTCGAGATCGGCGATCGTGGCCAGCGGCTTGCGGGCGGCGACCTCCTCGCGCTTGGTATCGCAGATTTCGGTAAGTTTATCGGACATGGAATCCTCGTCAGGCACGGGTTGCCGCGATCCAGCAGTCGAGCAAAGCCTTGGCGAGGCCCTTGTCGATCGTTTCTGCCGCTTCTTCGACGCCCTCGGCCCAGGTGTCCACTTCACCGGCCACAAGCAGCGCGCCTGCGGCATTGAACAGGACGGCGTCGCGATAGGCGCCGGGAGCGCCCATCAGCAGGTCGTTGAGGGCACGGGCGTTGTAGGCGGGGTCGCCGCCGCGAATGGCATCGACTGCGGCCGTCGGTAAACCGGCATCCTGCGGAGCGACGCGGCGCATCGACAGTTCCCGGCCGCGAATATCCGCGACTTCGTTGCCGCCTGCGAGGCTCAACTCGTCGAGGCCCTCATCACCGGAAATGACCATCGAGTGCTCGGTGCCAAGCCGCAGCAGGGCATCGGCGTAGATCGGCACATAAGCCGGGCGTGCGATGCCGACTAGCTGGCGCGAGACTTGCGCCGGGTTCGCCAGCGGCCCCATCAGGTTGAAGATCGTGCGGCGGCCTAGCGACTTGCGCAGCGGCATCAGCCGACCCATCGTCGGGTGGTGGCGCGCGGCGAACAGGAAGCCGATGCCGATTTCGGCGAGCGTGGATTCTGCAGTCTCGACGGCGCGGTCGAGGTTCAGCCCCATCGCTTCGAGGGTATCGGCGGCGCCCGCTTTGGAACTGGCAGCGCGGTTACCATGCTTGGCGACGGGGACGCCCGCAGCCGCGACCACCAGAGAAACGGCGGTCGAGACGTTGAGGGTGTGGAAGCCGTCGCCGCCGGTGCCGCAGACGTCGATGGCGCCTGCGGGCGCCTTCACCGGGATCATCCGCTCACGCATGGCGCGAGCCGCGCCCGCGATTTCGCTGGCGGTCTCGCCGCGATCCGACAAGGCGACGAGGAACTCGGCGATTTCGGATTCGGGCATTTCGCCGTCGAGGATTGCGGCGAAGGCTGCCTGGGCCTCGTCCTCGGCGATCGGGTGGAGAGGGTCGGGAAGGGTCATGCGCTCAGACGTTCCGGCAGTTTGGCCTCGATACCGCAAGTACGCAGGAAGTTCGCGAGCATGGCATGGCCGTGCTGGGTGGCGATGCTTTCCGGGTGGAACTGGACGCCGTGGATCGGCAGGCTCGCATGGCGGAAGCCCATGACATGGCCGTCGTCCGAGCGGGCGTTCACCACCAGCGTCTCAGGGATATCCTCGACGATCAGCGAGTGATAGCGCGTCGCGGTGAAGGGCGAGGGCAGCCCGGCGAAGACTCCGGTGCCGTCATGCGTGACAGGAGAGGTCTTGCCGTGCATCAGCCCGCCGCGCACGACCTTGCCGCCGAAATACTGGCCGATCGACTGATGGCCGAGGCACACGCCGAGGAGCGGCATCCCCGCGTCCGCTGCCGCGCCGACGAGGTCGAGGCTGATGCCCGCCTCGTTGGGGGTGCAGGGGCCGGGCGAGATCAGGAAGCCCTTCGCACCGCTGGAAATGGCCTGGCCTGCGCTGAGCGCGTCGTTGCGCACGACCTCCACTTCGGCGCCCAGTTCCATCACGTAATGGACCAGGTTCCAGGTGAAGCTGTCGTAATTGTCGATGACGAGGATCATGACTTCGCCTTTGCGCTTTTCTCGACGACGATCAAGGGGCCGAGCGGAGGGCCGCCGTCGACGCGGCCATGTTCGGGGTCCCAGAGCGAGGATACGCTGCCGTCGAGGAACAGCGCATTGTCGCATTTCAGCGCGTCGCGGAAATAGCGCGCGAGCTTGCCGAAGGATACCGGCTCGTCGGAAATGACGAAATGGGCGCGGCCCTTGTCATCGATGCCGACGCCGTTGCGCAGCTTCAGCGATGTGCCGTCATCGTCGATCTTCGGGTGCAGCTTGCCGGAGATGACCAGCATCGGGCCGGACTGGGTGCCGAAATCGGGACGGTCGGTGACGGACTTTGCGAAGTCGTCGCTGGCGCGGACATGCCAGTTGCCTGCCGCGTCGCCGTAGAAGACGCCGTTGGGGCTGAGGTGAAAGTTGCCCCAGCCTTCGTTGGTATTGAGGGCATGCTGCTTCTCGCCGTTCTCGACGTAGTAGCCGATCGGCTTGCCATCGGCGTCGAACATGCCGCCGTTCATCGCGAAGGCAACTTCGTGGCTGCGCGCCGGGCGGTCCACCGCGAGTTGCGAGAGGCTGCGATACGGCGCGCCGCCCTTGGGGCCGAGGACGGTGTGAATGGTGTGACGACCCGGCACGGCGGTACAGTGCGTGAAGCTGGCGCCCTCGAAGCTCGCGCCCTGGCATGGCGGAGGAGGCGGGGCCGATGGCTTGGCTGCGGGTTCGTCGGCGGAGCAGGCGGCGAGGATCGCGCAAGCTGCGAGGGCTAGGGGCGTTCGCATGCGATCAGATCCGCTTGACCTGACACCGCCCGAAGCCTTCGCGAAAGCTGTCGAGAATGTCGTTGCCAACCTGGTCCTTGGGCAACCATATCATGGTGCAGCCAGCTTCAGGCTTGGCGAGGAGAAGCCGATCGTCTTCGGTCCACCAGCGGAAGTCCTTCCAGTTAAGGCTCAGGTCGACCGAGGGGCTGGCCACGGTGAAGCCGTCGCCTTGCATCCGATAGCTGGCGGCATTTCCGGCAAGATCGTTTTTCTGCCAATGGGTAAGGGCCGTGCGGGGCAACGAATAGAAAAAGCCGATCGCGAGCAGCACTCCGGCTCCAACGAAATAGGCCAGTGAATGCAATGCCGATGCGCCGATCCTTGAAAGAAGGGACCCGGCATAAGCGCCGACGTTCAGCGCGGAGACGGTCACAAACAGCGCCAGCAAGAACAGGGCCGACCGCAATGTCAGCCACTGTCGGAGCAGATATAGCCGGTTGGCGTGCAGATAATCGGGATAGCGGTATTCAGTCGTGAAGGCGCTCACTGCCCGAACCCGGGTTCCCCGGCCACGCGGATCGCTTCGCGCGCGGCGGCGAAGAGGGCGCCGCTCTTGGCTTCGCATTCGCGCTGTTCGTAGGCCGGGTCGCTGTCCGCCACGATGCCTGCGCCTGCCTGCACGTGCAGCACGCCGTCCTTGAGCAGGCCGGTGCGCAGGACGATGCAACTGTCCACCGAACCGTCCGGCGCGAAGTAGCCGACGCCGCCCGCGTAAGGGCCGCGCGTCTCGGGCTCCAGTTCGGCGATGACCTCGCAGGCACGGACCTTGGGCGCGCCCGAGACGGTGCCTGCCGGGAAGCCCGCGAAGACCGCGTCGATGGCATCATGCTTCGCGGTGTCGAGCCGGCCGACAACGTTCGAGACGATGTGCATGACGTGGCTGTAGCGCTCGATGGTGTAGCTGTCGGTGACCTCGACGGTGCCTGCAGCGGCGACGCGGCCGACGTCGTTGCGGCCGAGGTCGAGCAGCATCAGGTGCTCGGCGCGCTCCTTGGGATCGGCGAGGAGGCCGGCTTCGTTGGCCTTGTCCTCGGCCGGGCTGGCGCCGCGCGGACGGGTGCCCGCGATCGGGCGGATGGTGACTTCGCCGTCACGCACGCGCACCAGGATTTCCGGGCTGGAGCCGACCAGCGCGAAGCCGGGCAGGTCGAGGAAATAGAGGAACGGCGAGGGGTTCACGCGCCGCAGGCTGCGGTAAAGCGCCAGCGGCGGGAGCGGGAATTCGCAAGTGAAGCGCTGGGCCAGCACGACCTGGAAAATGTCGCCCGCCTCGATGTAGTCCTTCGCGCGCAGGGCCATCGCCTTGTAGTCTTCCGGCGCGACGACGGGCGTGCGCACCGGCTCGGCGAGATCGGTGGCGACAGGCACGACGCGTGCGGGAGCGGCGAGGCGGCGCAGGGCTTCGTCGATGCGCTCGGCGGCGCGGTCGACGGCCAGAGCGGCGTCACCCGTTTCCGGCCACACCGGCGCAACGCAGAACAGTTCGTCCGAAAGCCGGTCGAAGATCAGGATCAGCGACGGGCGGACGAACAGCATGTCGGGCACTTCGAGGGGGCTTTGCGGCGCGCGCGGCAGCTTCTCGACAAGGCCGATCGTCTCGTAGCCGAAGTAGCCGACGAGGCAGGCGAGAGCCTTGGGCAGCGCGGCCGGAACCTCGCAGCGGCAGGTCTCGACCAGCGCGCGCAGTTCGGCGAGGGTGCCGCCGCCGAGCGGTGCGAACGCCTCGCGGTTGGCCTGCCATGCGCGGTTGATCTCGCAGGCCTCGCCGCCGCTCGCGCGGAACACGAGGTCCGGGTCGAGGCCGAGCAGGCTGTAGCGCCCGCGCGTCTCGCCGCCTTCGACCGATTCGAGCAGGAAGTCGCCGCGCCCGTCCTCGATCAGCTTGAGGGCGGCGCCAACCGGCGTTTCGGTGTCGGCGACGAGCTTGCGCCAGACCAGCGCGGGTTTGCCCTGCGCCAGTTGCTCAAGCGTCGCCTTGCGGTCGAATTCGCGCTCCATTGCTGCCACCCCTCGCTTCGGCTCAGTTGGTGGCGGCGGTGCCGGCGAGCTGGTCGCGCACGGCGGTGATGGCATCGTCGTGACGCTTCACGCCGACGTCCTTGCGCATCGCGGCACCGAGCGCGGAGGCGTAGCCCTGGCCGAGCTGCTGGCCGAGTTCGGTCTGGGCACGGCGGATCATGTCGGGCGAATCGATCGTGGCTGGCACGATGTCCTTGAGCTGGACGACGAACCAGCCACGCTCACCCTCGGCCGACTGCACCTTCACGGTGTTCTTGGCCATGTGGAACATCAGCGAGACCGGCGGCGGCACCTGACGGCCCGACTGCAGCGCGGCGGCCAGGGTCGGGCGCGACATCGAGACCTGCTGCGGCGCGGGCAGCTTTTTGCCCGAGGCAGCCATGACCTGCTCGATCGACTGGCCCTTGCGGATCGCGGCCTGCATCTTGAGCGCGGCGGCCTTGGCGGCCTTGGAACCGGCGTCGATCGCCCAGGCGAGCTTCACGTCGTTCTGGATCTGCGCCAGCGGAGCCGGGGCGGACGCCTGGATGTCGGTGACGTCGTAGATCGCGAAGGACTTGCCCTTCTCGATCTCGGCGACCTGCGGCTGTTCCTGCCCCATTTCGAACGCGGTCTTGAGGAGCGGCTGCAATTCGGCGGGCATCGTTTCGCCGGGCTTCATGTAGACTTGCCCATCAGCGGTCAGCGACGGGGTCTGCTTGACCTCGGCGCCGAGCGACTTGGCGACTTCGGCGAGGTTGGAGCCGCCCGAAAGCTGCGCGTCGATCTTCGAGAAGGCGTCGCTGTAGGACTTGCGGGTCTTTTCCTCGGCGATCTGCTTGGTGAGGTCACCCTTCACTTCGGCAAGGGTCTTGGCCGGGGTCTTGATCTCCTCGTCGACGCGGATGACGTGCCAGCCGAGCACGCTCTTCTGCGGTGCGGCCAGCTTGCCGACCGGCGCGGCGAAGACGGCCTGCGCGACGGCGGCCGAGAACTGGCGCGAGAGATCCTCGCGGCTGAACGATTCGAGCTTCGCGGCGGACAGGCCCTTTTCCGAAGCGGCGGCTTCGAGCGACTTGCCCTTCTCGACTTCGGCGACGATGGCCTTGGCGGCCGGCTCGGTCGGCACGACCAGCTGCGTGATGCGGCGATCGTCCTTGGCGGCATAGGCGGCCTTGTTCGCCTCGAAGCGCGCGGCGATCTCGGCGTCGGTCGGCGCGGCGGGAGCCGGGATCTTGTCGGCGCTGACGAGCGCATAGCGGATCGTGCGACGCTCGGGGCGAACGAACTGGCCGGTGTGCGCCTTATAGAAGGTAGCGAGTTCGGCCTGGGTCGGCTGCTTGTCGGGCGCGAAGAGCAGCGAGGGCAGGGCGACCACGGTGCCGCTGCGGGTCTCGCTGAGCAGCGAGGCGTAACGCTTCGCGGCATATTCGGACATGACCGAGCCGATCTGCGCGGGCACGACCAGTTCCTGCGCGATCATGTTCTTGCGAATGTCCTCGCGCAGGGCCTGTTCGGAGAGGCCCTGCTGGGCGAGGGCTTGGCGGAACACGTTCTGGTCGAACTTGCCGTCGACGCCCTGGAACGCGGGGATCTGCGTCAGTTCGCTGTCGACGAGGCGGTCGCTGAGGACGACGCCGTGCTTCTCGCCGTAGACGGCGAAAGCGACGCCGTCGATCAGGCTGTCCAGCACCTGCTGGAGGCCGCCCTCGGCGATCAGCTGCTTCATCGTCGCGGTCGGGCTCTGCTGCTTGACCCGCTCGAGGCCGCGCTTGGCGCCGAGGGACAGTTCATCGGTGGTCACCTTTTCGCCGCCGACGGTGGCGACGGCAACCCCCGGAGCCGCGCTGCCGGAACCGCCGAGGCCCGCGATATCGCCGCTGGCGAACGCGAGGGCGATAAGGCCGAGAACGACGAGGCCGACGATCGCGCCGACCTTGGACTTCAGAAACGAGCGGAAGAAATGGAGCATGAACCGTGCCGATCAGCAGAATATTGGCGCGAAACCGTGAGGCTTCGCATGTAAACGGCGCAGGCTTTAGGGGGCCTTCGCGCATCCTGCAATGCCGCTTGCACAAGCCTTGGGCAAAAGCCGCGAGGTGGCATTACTACGACACCGGTGGAGAATCCCGGCGCTTAACCATCCATGAATTTTGACAAGCGATGCTCTGGTGCCCTAGCTGCCCGGCGACAGCGACGACCTGATTCCCGGTTCCGCGGCAACGGCATTACCGGAAATCTGCGAGGGGGACCCGCGGGGGAGTTCCCGAAGGTTCGCCGAGATCGATCAAAGGATTGAAATGGCTGGATTGCCTTACATCGTCGGAAATTGGAAAATGAACGGCACGCGCGCCATGCTGAACGAGGCGCGCGCAATCGATCGTTCCGCCCAGCGTTTCCCCAAGGTGCAGGTCGGACTGGCGCCGCCCTCGACCCTGATCTTCCGCATGCGGGACGCAGTCGAGCTGATCGGCGTCGGCGGGCAGGACTGCCATGCGAAGGAAAACGGCGCTTACACGGGTGACGTTTCCGCACCGATGCTCAAGGATGCAGGCGCCGATTTCACGATCGTCGGCCATTCGGAGCGCCGTGAATACCACGGCGAAAGCGATGCCGACGTCAACGCCAAGGCGCAGGCCGCGCTTTCGGCCGGTCTGGCGGTGATCCTGTGCGTCGGCGAAACCGAGGCCCAGCGCGATGCGGGCGATGCCGAGGGCGTGGTCACCGCGCAGCTCGAAGGTTCGTGCCCCATCGCAGACGGCGCGCCGGAAAAGCTCTCGGTCGCCTATGAGCCGGTATGGGCGATCGGCACCGGCCGGGTGCCTTCGGTCGCGGACGTGGCAGCCATGCACAAGGCGATTCGCGCCAAGCTCGTCGCCATCTACGGCGATGCTGGCGCCGAAGTACGCATCCTCTACGGTGGTTCGGTGAAGGCCGACAACGCGGCCGAACTCCTCGCAGTGCCGGATGTCGGCGGCGCTCTGGTCGGCGGTGCGAGCCTGACCGCCGAGAGCTTCCTGGCGATCGTCGGCGCGGCGGCTTCGCTCGCGGAGTAAGTCCGATCCATGCGCCGTCCTGCGGGGCGGCGCAGCAATAAAGTTGCCGGGTTGCGCGCTCGCCCGCGAGCGCCTATCTGCCCGGTCAAGAAAGCGGGGTATGTCCCCGCAATAAGGCTGAGACGAAGATGTTCCTTTTCCTGACCGTGGTGCAGGCTCTGGTTGCCGCCATGCTGGTGGGCGTGATCCTGGTGCAGAAGTCCGAAGGCGGCGGCCTCGGCGTCGGCGGCAGCCCCTCGGGCCTGATGTCGGCACGCGGCGCGGCCAACTTCCTGACCCGCGCGACCGGCGTTCTGGCGACGGTCTTCGTGGTGCTGAGCATCGGTCTTGCCGCTCTCGCCGTCAACGAGACGAGCGGTCGCGACATCGACACCTCGCTCCAGCGCAACACCGCTCCTGCGCAGACCGCTCCGGTCCAGCCTGCCGATCCGCTCGGCGGCGCGGCCAACCCGGCAGCTCCGGCTGCACCCCAGCAGGGTGCGCCCGCCGGCGACTCGGTTCCGACCGATCCGCTTGGTGGTGCTGCCAAGCAGTAAACCCTGCAGGCGCTTTCGAGCGCCTCACCGTAATCGGAATGCCGTCTGGTGCAGTCAGACGGCATTTCCATGTGTTTGATCTGTGGAATGAGGCTCCGGGCGCTTGCCTGAGGGCCCCCATGCAATTTAAGGCCCGATTCCCATGGCGCGGCATATTTTCATCACCGGCGGCGTGGTCTCCTCGCTGGGCAAGGGTCTCATGGCGGCGAGCCTCGCGGCTCTGCTTCAGGCGCGTGGCTACAAGGTCCGCATTCGCAAGTTCGACCCCTACCTGAACGTCGATCCGGGCACGATGAGCCCGTACCAGCACGGCGAGGTCTTCGTGACCGACGACGGCGCCGAGACGGACCTCGACCTCGGCCACTACGAGCGCTTCACCGGCGTCTCCGGCCGCAAGGCCGACAATATCACCTCGGGCCGCATCTACCAGGACATCATCGCCAAGGAGCGCCGCGGCGACTACCTCGGCGCGACCGTGCAGGTGATCCCGCACGTCACTGATGCGATCAAGGACTTCGCCCTGACGGAGACCGAGGATCTCGACTTCGTGCTGTGCGAGATCGGCGGCACCGTCGGCGATATCGAGGGCCTGCCCTTCGTCGAGGCGATGCGCCAGCTGCGCAACGAACTCGGCCGTGAGGGCACCTGCTTCGTCCACGTCACGCTGGTCCCCTACATCGCCGCTGCGGGCGAACTGAAGACCAAGCCGACGCAGCACTCGGTGCGTGAACTGACGGGTCTGGGCATCCAGCCGGATATCCTGCTGTGCCGCTGCGACCGCGAGCTGCCCGAGAGCGAGCGCCGCAAGATCGCGCTGTTTTGCAACGTGCGCCCGCAGGCGGTGATCCAGGCGCTCGACGCGCCCAACATCTACGCCGTGCCGCTGCAGTACCACCGCGAGGGCCTCGACGCCGAAGTCCTGCATCACTTCGGCATGCTGGAATCGGCCAAGGCGCCGGTGCTTGAGCGCTGGGACGACATCACCGACCGCTACCAGAACCCTGAGGGTGAAGTGACCATCGGCGTCGTGGGCAAGTACATCGGCCTGCAGGACGCCTACAAGTCGCTGAACGAGGCGCTCGTCCATGGCGGCATGGCCAACCGCGTGAAGGTCAACGTGCGCTGGATCGATGCCGAAATCTTCGAGAAGGAAGATTCCGAGATCGCCGCCGCGCTCGAACCGATGCACGGCATCCTCGTCCCCGGCGGCTTCGGCGAGCGCGGCACCGAGGGCAAGATCGCGTCGGTCCGCTTCGCGCGTGAACGTCAGGTGCCGTTCTTCGGCATCTGCCTGGGCATGCAGATGGCCTGCATCGAGGGCGCGCGCTCGGCGGGCATCGCCAAGGCCAGCTCCACCGAATTCGGCCCGACCGAGGAACCCGTCGTCGGCATCATCACCGAGTGGATGACCGAGGACGGCCTGCAGACCCGCGCCGAGGGCGGCGACCTTGGCGGCACCATGCGCCTTGGCGCCTACACCGCCGCGCTCTCGCCCAACAGCCATGTCGCGGCGATCTACGGCTCGACCGAGATCAGCGAGCGCCACCGCCACCGCTACGAAGTCAACGGTTCGTACCGCGAGGCGCTGGAAGGCAATGGCCTGATCTTCTCCGGCATGTCGCCCGACGGCCTGCTGCCCGAGATTGTCGAGCGCCCGGACCACCCGTTCTTCGTCGGCGTGCAGTTCCACCCGGAACTCAAGTCGCGCCCGTTCGAGCCGCATCCGCTGTTCGCCGGCTTCGTCGCCGCGGCGCTGCGTCAGGCGCGTCTGGTCTGAACTCGTTTCGCTTCCCCTCCCGGACCGGGCGGGGAAGCGCTGCTCCTATCTCCGTAACGGAGCCATCTCGTCTGGCCGCGGGATGGCACATCCGGGCATGCTTGGCGCAATGCCGATGCGGAGCCCCGGATGTCCACGATCGTCCTCGAATTCAACGAGTTGTCGCCAAGGCTGCTCGACCGCTTCATAGCCGAGGGGCATCTGCCGAACTTCCGGCGCCTGCGCGACAGCGCGCTGGTCGCCGTCACCGATGCGGAGGAGGAAGCGCCGTATCTCGAGCCGTGGATCCAGTGGGTCACGGTTCACACAGGGCTTTCCTACGCAGAGCATCGCTGTTTCCAGCTCAATGACGGCGCCGCGCTGGATGCGCCGCGCATCTGGGATCTGGTGAGCCGCAGCGGACGCAGCAACTGGATCTGCGGCAGTATGAATGCGGCGTCGCAGCCGGGCTTCCGGGGGCATTTCCTGCCCGATCCTTGGGCGACGGAGCCGATCGCCCAGCCGCCCGGCCATTTCGACGCCTACACAGGGCTGGTTCGCAGCTATGTGCGTGAACACAGCGCCAGACCGGATGTATCCGGGGCGGACTTTGCGCGTTTCGGCCGTTTCATGCTCGCACATGGGCTTTCCGCAAGGTCGGTGCTGGCCGCGATTCGCCAATTGGCGGGGGAGCGAAGTGGTAACGTCAAATGGCGACGGGCGATGATACTGGACCGGCTGCAGTGGGACCTGTTCCGCTCGATCCACCGCAGCGCCCGCCCCCATTTCTCCACGTTCTTCCTGAACAGCACCGCGCATTTCCAGCATTTCCACTGGCGCGAGTTCGAGCCTGCGCTGTTCAGCATCCAGTCGTCGGCGCAGGATCTGGAGACATATGGGGGGAGCGTGCTCGACGGCTATCGCAACATGGACTGGATGGTCGGGCAGGCGCTGGCCATGACCAGGGAAGACGACAATCTCGTGCTCGTCACCGCGCTGGGGCAGCAGCCCATGTTGTCCCACGAAGAAGACGGCGGCAGGCAGATATTCCGGCACCGGGATATCGATCGACTGCTCGCGTTCGGCGGGGTCGCGGCAGAGTGGACTTATGCCCCGGTAATGTCGCAACAGTTCCTGCTCCACTTTGAGAGCGATGCGTCGGCCCAAGCGGCGGCGACACGGATCGAGGCGCTGCGCCTGTCCGACGGCAGGCAGCCGATGTGGGCGCGGCGGCAAGGCGCGATGCTGGATGCGGGTTGCATGATCGAGCAGGCTCCGGGTGAGGACGTGATGGTGACGTCATCCGCCACCAACGAAGTGCTGCGCTTCTCCGACCTGTTCTATCCGCTCGAGGCGCTGCGCAGCGGCAAGCATCATCCGGACGGGGCGTTCTGGATCAGGGGGCCGGGCATCCGCGCGGAGCGTCTTGCCCAGCGCGTTTCGCTGCGCTGCGTGGCACCCACGCTCGCCGATCTGGCAGAGGTCGGAGGGCGTTTTTCGGCGCCTTCGCTGCTCACACCCGCGCGGATGGAGGTGGCCGCCTGAGCGCTTTTTGCAATGCAGCAATTTCCGCTTCCGCGTTCGCCGTCGCCGTTATAGCCTGCAGGATCGCGCGAAAATGGAGGCTTGGGGTAGCATGGGGAACGGTTCGATCGTCGAGTTCATCGCAGGTCTTCCCAAGGCGGAACTGCACGTCCACCTGGAGGGAACGCTGGAGGCGGAACTCAAGTTCAGGCTGGCGGAGCGCAACGAAGTGGACCTGCCTTACGCCGATGTCGATGCGATGCGGGCCAGCTACGTCTACCATGACCTGCCCAGCTTTCTGGCGATCTTCTACGAGGGCAGCTTCGTCCTGCACCGCGAGGAGGACTTTCGCGATCTGGTCTATGCCTATCTGGAAAAGGTCGCAGGGCAGAACGTCGTCTATGCGGAGATGTTCTTCGATCCGCAGCAGCACACCGATCGCGGCATCCCGTTCTCGGTGATGATCGAAGGCCTGACGCGCGGTCGCATCGAGGCGGAGCGTGATTTCGGTATCCGGTCGCAACTGATCATGTGCTTCGTGCGGGAACGCAGTGCGGAAAGCGCGATGGCCGTGTTCGAGATGGCTCTGCCGTACAAGCACCTGATCGTCGGGCTGGGGCTCGACTCCGATGAGAAGGACAACCCGCCCGAAAAGTTCGCCGAGATATTCCGGCGCGGCCGTGAAGAGGGCTTCCGGCTGACGATGCACTGCGATGTCGATCAGAAGAATACCCACGAGCATATCCGGCAGGCCATCGAAGAGATCGGTGTCGAACGGATCGACCATGGCGCCAACCTGCTCGACCGGCCCGAACTGATCGCCATGGCCGGGGAGCGCGGACTGTTCTTCACCGTGTGTCCGTACGCCAACGAGATGATGCGCCCCGGAGAGCGGCAGTCGATCGCGCGGGGGATGCTGGACCGGGGTTTGCGGCTGACGCTCAACTCGGATGATCCGGCCTACATGGAAGGCAAGTACATCAACGAGAACATGCTGATGGTGCATGAACTTGCCGGTTTCGAACGGGAAGACCTGCTGACCGTGACGCGCAACGCCTTCGATGCCGCGTGGATCGACGAAGACCTGCGGCGCGAACTGCACGGCAAGCTCGATGCTTATGCGCTTGCCGCCAGCGGCTCGGGCGCCGTCTCCAGCGCCTGAGTTCAGCGGTTCCGGATCAGCCGATCATCGTCAGGTAGGCCGAAACCGTCACGATCGACAGCACGGTGGAAATCAGGATCACGCGCGCGGTGACGCCGGCTTCACGGCCATAGAACTCCGCGAGCATGAAAGGGCCGGTTCCGGTCGGCAGCATCGCGAGGAGCACGGCGGCATGGCGCGCGGGCGGGTCAAGCGGGAACAGCGTGACGGCCAGCACCCAGGCCAGCAACGGGTGGACCGCCAGCTTGAGCGTCACCAGCATCGCCGTCAGCGTACCGGCTCCCTTTGCCGCCTGACGCTTTTCTCCGAGGAAAAGGCCAAGGCCGACCAGCGCCGCCGGAGAGGCCGCGCCGCCCAGCAGTTTCAGGAAAACCTCGACAGGCTGAGGCACGGCCATGCCGGTGGTGGGAAAGAAGCAGGCCACGATGGGTGCCACGATGAGTGGGTTGGTCGCCAGCGACTTGCCGACTTTGGCAGCGACGCGCAGCGGATGGCTGCCGACATGGAGGCGGATTTCTATCAGCACGATGGCGCCTGCGAACAGGACGCAGGCGACGACGATCGTGGAGATCAGCGTGAGCGTGTTGCTCCATGCGCCAAGTGCGGCGAGGAGCAAGGGAAAGCCGAGGAAGCCGGTGTTCGGATAGCTCGCGGCGAGCCCCAGCACGGGGCCATCGGCCTCGAAGCCGGAATGCCGGGCGTGTGCGGCAACCGTCAACGCGAAGATCGCCATGGTGCTGAGGGTGAACACGGCCAGGAAATGGGGCTGCCACAATTCGTGCCAGCTGGATTTCGCGACGATATCGAACAGC
Organism: Novosphingobium sp. 11B; assembly: GCF_054589055.1. Classification (NCBI taxonomy): domain Bacteria; kingdom Pseudomonadati; phylum Pseudomonadota; class Alphaproteobacteria; order Sphingomonadales; family Sphingomonadaceae; genus Novosphingobium; species Novosphingobium sp. 11B. The sequence goes on from NZ_BAAILP010000332.1 coordinate 74,189, forward strand.
AGCGCGGGCAGGGCGAGGTACACGACGAAGCGATTGAGTTCGCTGGTGGCCTGCGGTCCCATGACGCCGATCCGCCTTGCCAGCCAGCCGGCGAAGATCAGCGAGAAAACGGGCAGCACGATCCCGAGGATCGCGGTCATGAGCACAAGGTCCGCAGCATGACTGCAGGCGCTACTGTCGAGAAGCACGCTATGCGAGGATTAATCCGGCACCGTGCATGCGTTCTGCGCAACATCGTATGCAAAAGGGCGGCCCGGACAACCGGACCGCCCATAGCGCCGTACTCGGCACTCACGCAAAGGGACGGGAAACGCGAGCGCCGTTGCGGGCGGTTACGCCGCTGCGGTGGTATCCTCGCCGGTTTCCACGACGGTCAGCTTGCTGCCTCCGACCACGACCTTCTTCGGCTTCATCGCCTCGGGAACCTCGCGCACGAGGTCGATGACGAGCAGGCCGTCGGCAAGGTCTGCGCTATCGACACGCACGTAGTCGGCGAGTTCGAAGCGGCGTTCGAAACCGCGCTGGGCGATGCCGACGTGCAGCATTTCGCCATCGGTGGTCTCATCGGGCTTGTGGCCCTTCACGACCAGCAGGTTCGCCTGCGCGGTGATGTCGATGTCGGCCGGCTTGAATCCCGCCACCGCCAGGGTGATGCGGTAGGCATCCTGGCCGCGCCGTTCGATGTTGAAGGGGGGGTACTTGTCGCCCGAATTCGCGCGCGCCTGGTTCTCGATCATGTCGAACAGGCGGTCGAAGCCGACCATGGTGCGGCGATAGGGCGAAAAATCGATGCGGTTCATGACAAAAATCCTCCAATGAGCAATCTTCGTGTGGATGAGGCCCGCGATGCGGCGCCTCGTTCTGTGAGCCATCCCCTTGGCGGGCCATGACTCGCATTCCTAGATATGCTAGCCGCCCGACCTTTCAAGGCCTGACCCTCAATGAGCATCTGAATGGAGTTTGGCATGAGCCAGCCGAAGATTGAAATCTACACCAAGTGGGGCTGCCCCTACTGCGTCGCCGCCAAGTCGCTGCTCGACAAGAAGGGCGTCGCCTACGAGGAATACGACCTGACCATGGGCGGCCCGAAGCGCACCGAAATGCTGGAGCGCGTGCCCGGCGCCACCACGGTCCCGCAGATCCTGATCGACGACAAGCCCTTCGGCGGCTTCGACGACATCAATGCGCTCGACCGCGAGGGCAAGCTCGATCCGGTACTGGGGCTCTGACCGGATGACCCGCGCGGCGCTGTTCCAGATGACGACGGGCATCGACCCGCAGGCCAATGCGGCGGCGATCGTCGATGCCGTCGCTGCGGCACGTGCGGGCGGGGCGGCCATGCTGTTCACGCCCGAGATGTCCGGCCTGCTGGACAGGAAGCGCGAGCGTGCGCGCGAGGCGATCCGGAGCGAGGCGGACGATCCCGTTCTTGCGGCGGTGCGCGATGCGGCGCGGCGGGAAGGGATATGGGTGCATATCGGATCGCTCGCCATCGCGCGTGAAGACGGCAAGTGGGCCAACCGGGCTTTCGTGATCGACGACGCGGGGGAAATCCGCGCGCGCTACGACAAGATGCACATGTTCGACGTCGATCTTTCGACCGGCGAAAGCTGGCGCGAATCGAACGCTTACGTGGCCGGTGATGAGGTGGTCACGGTGGAAACGCCGCTCGGGCGTCTGGGGCTGGCCATTTGCTATGACGTGCGCTTCCCGGCCCTGTTCGAAGCACTGGGCCGTGCCCGCTGCGACGTGATCGCCATTCCCGCTGCCTTCACGGTGCCGACGGGCAAGGCACACTGGCACCTCATGCAGCGTGCCCGCGCGGTCGAGGCCAGTGCTTACGTGCTCTCGGCCGCGCAATGCGGGCGGCATGACGATGGCCGCGAAACCTACGGCCATTCACTGGCGATCGACCCCTGGGGCGAGGTCCTGCTCGACATGGGCGGTGCGGATGACGGTGGCACCTCAGGCGTGGGTTTCGTCGATCTCGACGCGGCGCGCATCGCCGAAGTGCGCGGTCAGCTTCCAAGCCTTGCCAACCGTCGCACCATCGCCAAATAGCTGGTGTCATGATCGTTTTCGACCTGGAATGCCGCGAGGCACAGCATCGATTCGAGGGCTGGTTCAAGTCCTCGGACGACTATGCGCGTCAGCAGGAACGTGGCCTGGTGGCGTGTCCGCATTGCGGTTCGGGCGAGGTGGCGAAGGCGGTTCAGGCGCCGCGTCTCGCGCGTAAGGGTAACCAGTTGCCGCAAGTCGCGCCGAGTCCTGCTCCGGCGCGCGCCAAGGCGCCGCCGCCGAGTGCGCCCGTCGCCAATGCTCCACTGCCGCCGCAGGCCGCCGAACTGATGCAGGCTCTGGCGACGATGCAGGCCGAGGCGCTGAAATCCTCGCGCTATGTCGGGGAGAGCTTCGCCAAGGATGCACGGGCCATGCATTACGGCGAGCGTGAGGTCGAGACCATCCACGGGCAGGCCAGCCCCGCCGAGGCGAAGGAACTGATCGAGGAAGGAATCGGCCTCATGCCGCTGCCGTTCCCGGTTGTCCCGCCCGAGCAGGCGAACTGATTGCCAAGCTGCCATGCAGCCGCTAGGACGCCTCGGCACGCGCCCGTAGCTCAGCAGGATAGAGCATCAGATTCCTAATCTGGGGGCCACAGGTTCGAATCCTGTCGGGCGCACCATTTTCAAAGAAAATGCCGGCCCTGAGTCCAAAAGTTGGTTCGAACTGTGTCCGAACGGGCGCACCATTTCACGATCGCATGAACATCAGGGTCGCGGCTTGCTGAACCAGAACGGAGGCATCGCGCGTTTGCGTGGCCAGATTTCGTCGAGCGTATCGCTCTCGTAGAGGCGTCCGTTCTTCATGACCTGCCGGATCGACAGCGTGTTCGCGATGCCATCCAGCGGGTTGCGGTCCAGAATGACGAGGTCGGCATATTTGCCCGGCTCGAGGCTGCCGAAGTCGGCGTCCCGTCCGATCGCGCGGGCACCGTCGATCGTCGCGGCGCGCAGCACTTCCAGCGGCGTCATCCCGCCCATGGCATAAGCCTGCATTTCCCAGTGAGTGCCGAGGCCCGGGACTTCGCCATGCGCGCCGAGGCCGAGCAGGCCGCCCATGTGCGTAAAGCGGGAGGCGCTCTTCGCCACATCGGGGAACACGTACTCGGCCGGATCGCGCCACTCGCGCTGCCAGAATTTCTGGTCGCGGAACCAGTCCGGGGCGAACCCGGCATACTTCGCATCGCCGTGCGGAGCGTCGCGCGCGATGAAATAGTTCTGCCCCGGAACGCCGCCATGGGTGATCTGCAAGGTCAGCGTATAGCTCGTGCCGCTGCGGGCGAGGAGTTGCAGCACATCGTCATGCAGCGTGGCGGGAGGGATGCTGTGCTCATTGCCTGAAAAGCCGTCGATGATGTGGGTGATGTCCAGCTTGCGGGACAGCGCTCCCTCGGTCGTGGGATTGAGGCCCAGTTCCCGCGCGGCCTCGACCACCCATTGCCGGGTGCGGCGGTTGCCGGTGCGGTACTGCTTGATGTTGCCGAGGCGGTAATTGTCCCGATAGCGTGACAGGACCGCCTTGACTTCGGCCTTCGAGCGGAAGTCGTTAAAGGAAAAGACGGCCGGTCCCGTCGTCATGATGCGCGAGCCGATCATCTGGCCGCTGTCGACCAGGTCCTCGTAAGCGAGCATGTCGATGCTGAGCGAGGAGGGATCGAAGGCCAGCGTCACGCCGTAGGCGAGGTTCGCCGCCGGTCCCCAGTTGTGCATGTCGAGTACGTCGCGGCGGATGTCGGCGACGTGGTCGTGGATGTCGATGAAGCCGGGGACGATCGTTGCCCCTGCCAACTCACGGATCGCGGCATCGGCGGGCACGGGAAAGCTGCCTCGGGGGCCGATGGCGCGGATGTGATCGTCCACGATCAGGATATCGGCGTCAGGGATGACCTCGTCGCCCTTCATGGTGATCGCCCGGGCACCGCGCAGCAGCAGGGTGCCTTGCGGCGTATCGCGCGGAACGGTGACGACGAGCGGCCGTGCCGAACCGCCGACGTCCGCCGCGCCGGGCGGCGTGCCCGCATCATCGAGCCTGACGCCGGAGAGAGCGCGGCGGTGCAGGGTCGATCCCACAGACCACCATATCGTCCGGCCGTCCTGCGACCATCCGAAGAAGTCGGCGCCGACGTCGGTGATGCGGCGGTGCCTCACGGCGGGCGCGGTGAGGTTCACCGTCTCGCCGGCCTTTTCAGGCATGGCGACGAGATGCAGTTGCTGTGCGATATGGGCGAGCGCCCAGCGCCCGTCGGGGCTGATCCTCAGGTCGTCGGCGGATGCGAGACCTTGCGCGAAATACCAGTTCGGCCCAGCAGCTTGTACGGCAAGGTGGTCGCTAGCAGGCCCCCGCCACTTCACGGCATGGACGCCGTCGCCCTCGTTCAGGTAGACTGTGTCCGGCAGCGGCCCGAAATGCGGCGTGCCGCCGATCCGGCCGCTCAGTACGACCTGCTCGCCGTCGCTGTCGCCGTCGTCATCCCCACCTCTGCCCAGCCGCACGAGGTCGGCGCTGCGCAACTGGCCGAATTCGACATAGCTGTTCAGCCGGTCCGCCTGAGGCGATCTGATGACGAGGACCGACGCGCCGTCAGGCGTGAACACGGGGTGGGTGTAGAACGCGGAGCCATCGGTCAGGCGCCGGGCAGGCCCGCCGTCCAGCGGCTTCTCCCACACGAAGCCGCCGTCCTTCGCCGTCCAGGTGACATAGAGCAACCGCTTACCGTCGGGCGACCAGCTGGGATGGAACTGCGGCGTCTCGTCGGCGTCGATGCGCTGCGGGCGTGCGCTGCCCTCGACCGGGGCTGTGTAGACATGGCCTAGCGCGGAGAAGGCGACCGTCCTTCCATCGGGCGAGAGAGCGGGCGTCTGCACCAGCCGCGCGCGGACAGGGCCGGTCTCCTGCCGGATCGGACGGCGGGTGAGGGGGGCGAGGTCCATATCGATGCGAGCGGTGAAGGGAATGGCCGTCGCCGTGCCGCTGGCGATATCGATGCGGCTGATACCACCGCCAAGGCTCATGACGATCGCCTTGTCGTCGGGCGTGAAGGCGAAGTGGGGGATGATGTCGCTCCAGGCCGATGCCTGAAGTTCGTCGTGATCGATCCGGATCAGTTCGCGGTCCATGCCGCTGCCGAGATCGCGAACGTGGAGGAACGTCCTCCCCACCCGGCGCATGCCGTAGGCCAGCGTGCGTCCGTCATGCGAGAGGACGGGGCGAAAGGCGCTCGACTGGACGGGGCCGAGCCGAATGTCGCCGATTGCCTTGACGATCGTATCGTCGATGCCGGTCGCGAGGTCGCGGCGGGCGATCTGCCATTCGGCAAGGGTGTCGAAGTCCGGCGATCCCTTGAGCCTGGCGTAATAGAGCGACCGGCCGTCCGCGCTCGGCATGAGTCCGAGGCTGTTGATCTTGTCCTCTGTCTGGCCAGCATCCGGCCAGTTCGGCAGCGCCGCGGTGCCGAACCTGTCGCTGCCGTCTGTGGCGAAACGCCAGCCTTCGTAGGCATTGCGGTCCGGCCAGAAGCGGCTGACCCAGGCCGTCTTCCCGTCGCTGGACCAGACGGGGGATACGAATATCGGATCGTCGTCGTAGAAGCTGAGCTGCCGGGCATCACCGCCATCGGCATCCATGACCCACAGGTTCTCGGCTCCCGATCGATCCGAGAGGAACAGGATGCGGCTGCCGTCGGGCGAGAAGGCGGGCTGGCTGTCATAGGCCATGCCCCGGCTGATCGGCCTAGCCTCTCCGCCCTTGGCGTCCATGACGTAGATGTCGCCAAGCATGTCCAGCACGATGGTCCGCCCGTCCGGAGACAGGTCGATCGAGGCGGCCGTCAGTTCGCTCGTGTCGAAGCGGATCTTGCGGGCGGGCGTGAGCGGCAGCGTTTGTCCGGCCTTGGCCGGGGGGCGCGGCAGGGTTCCGGAGGGACCTTCGGCTGCTGCCCCGCCTGTGGGTGACAACAGGGGCAGCGGTGGCTCGCCGAGTTCCTGCGGACCATGCGCCTGCAGCGGTGTAGTTCCCGTGGCCAGAGCCAGCAGGACGGCATGCGCGATCAGCCGTCGTACCGATATGTCGCGCATGCAGTTCCCGTCATTCAGGTCAGAAGGTCTTGGTAACCGTGCCGATGACCTGACGTCCAGCCCCATAAGTACAGCCCGCCGGGCCCGAGCAGCGCGCGACGTAGAGCTTGTTGAAGATATTCGATCCGTTGACCGCGATGCGCCAGCCCGGAATATCGTAATGGACGATCGCATCGAACAGCGTGGACGCCTCTCCGTAGTAGACCACGGGATTGAACGGGCCGGGCAGGCTGCCCGCGCTGTCGCTGGTGTATCGCCCGCCGAAGCCGAAGCCCAGACCGCCTAGAGAGCCCTTCTGGATGGTATAGTCCACGAACAGCGACAACTTGTGCTTGGGGGTCACGGGCAGCGGCGCGCCGATTTCTGCAGCAACGTTGCTCTTTTTGACCTCGCTGTCGTTGTAGCTGTAGGCGCCGTTGATCGAGAGCTGGTCGCGCAGGCGGGCGACGAATTCCAGTTCCGCGCCCTTGACCTCGACTTCGCCGGACTGCGTGCCGAAGACCGGGGACACCGACGGTGCCGTCGCCACCACGTTGGTCTGGTTGATCTTGAACACCGCCGCCGTCACCAGCAGCTTGATGCCTTCGCCAAGGCCGCGCGCGTCGTACTTGACGCCGCCTTCCCACTGCTTGCCCGCGCTCGGCTTGTACGGGGCCAGGGTGACGCCGTCGGTGCCGACGACCGGCTCGAACGAGGTCGCGTAGCTGACGTAAGGCGCGAAGCCGCTGTCGGTGACGTAGTTGGCGCCCGCGCGCCAGGTGAACTTCTTCTGCCTCTGTTTGGTGAGCGGGGTATCGACGTCCGCTGCGGCGAAGGGCGTCATGTAGCTCATGCGGACCCAGTCGTACCGGCCGCTGACCGTCAGGTACAGGTTGCCGATCGCGGCATGGTCCTGAAGATAGATGCCGGTTTGCTTGCGCCACTGCGTGTTGAAGCGCGTCGCATAGCCGGGGCGAAGCTGCGCGTCTGTGTAGGTGGTGTAGACCGGGTCGAACAGGTCCACCGTGCCGATCCCGTAATTGAAGGTATAGGCGGAATCGTTGAAGGTGCGGCGATAGTCGACTCCGGCGATCAGGTTGTGCTCGATCGGACCGGTTCCCAGCGTCGCGTCGAACCGGTTGTCGGTGGCGAAGCTGGTGACGTGTTCCTTGTAGGTGAAGTTCGACTGCAGGACCGTGCGATAATCGTCTGGAATACCGTCGAAATTGTTGTCGATCAGACCGCCGCTGCCGTAGATCTGGGTGGGCGTATCTTCGTTATAGCGGCTCCACTTGGTGTTGGAATGGAAGCTGACGCTGCCGAAGTCGTGACTGAAATCCCAGCCCGCGCCCCATTGCCTGCGCTTGTAGAGGTTGTTCGGATCGCCGACGTTGGCGCGGCGCGAAATCTTGCCCAGCGGATTGTCGAGCAGGGTGCCGTAGACCGGCATGAAGCCGTTGGTGTCGCCGCGCACAGTGTCGTACTGATAGTAGCCGAGCAGGGTCAGCTTCGTGTCCGGACCCAGCTTGAGCGTCGCGGTCGGCGCGGCGAGCAGGCGCTCGGCGTGGACGAGGTCGCGTTCGGCATCGCGATTGCGATAGAGGGCGGTGAAGCGCACGTCGAGCATGTCGCTGACCGGCCCGGTCATGGTTCCGGCGATCTGCTTGTAGTCGTCGGTGCCGTACTTCACGCCGATCTCGCCGCCGAATTCGCTGCTGGCGCGCCGGCTGGTCTCGTTGGTAAGGCCACCCGGCGGCGACGAGCCGTAGAGCACCGAAGCAGGCCCCTTGAGCACGTCGAGCGACTGGAAGGCGTAGAGATCGACGCCCACGCTGGAGATCGAGGTGGAGTTCGGCGTCGCCAGCCCGTCCATGTATTCCTTGGGCGTGAAACCGCGCACGGTCAGGAAGTCGAAGCGCAAATCGGGGCCGTAGCTCTCGCCGAAGACGCCTGCGGTATAGCGCACGGCCTGCTGGGCATCGACGAAGTTGAGCAGGTCGATCTGGTCGCGGGTGATGACGGACACCGACTGCGGCGTCTCGATCAGCGGGATGTTCGCCTTGGAGGCCGTGTTGGTGCCTTCCGGCACATAGTGCGGCGCGGTGACGATGATGGCGTTCTCGCCGTCGATCGTCGTGCGGCTGGTGTCGAGGGTGGCCTCGGCGGTCGCGTCCTGCGCGAAGGCGGTGGTCGGCAGCAGCGTCAGCGCGGCGCCGCATAGCAAGGCTTTCCGGACGGCGCTGCGCTCGGCGTGGCTGGAAACGAACCTCATATCTTTATCCCCCTCTGGATATGCCTGCCGCACCGCCCTGGCTCGGTACGCACCAGCCAGCCCGTCGCTTTGGCGTTCGGGCGGCATGGTGTTGCGCTCAAATCATCGCACGCATCATAAAATGACTCTTAGCGAAATCCCGCTGCGTTTAGACGGTCGGATGAGAAAGTTCCGCGACTGCGACACAATTGCAACAGCGATCGTTGCGCGCGCAATCCCGCTGTGTGACGTGTACGGGTGGCGATTATGGGCGCGGCGTCCGTGATCGATCACCTCGATCCCAGTATCCGGACTTTTCAGCGCAAGACTTCGGCCGCCATGCCGACGGGGGGAATGCCGCGCCGTCGCCGAAAAGGTACGTGGTCCGCGCAAAAGCGCGGGCCCAGGTGATCGCGCGTCAAGCACCGGGCCGGGGGGGGGGGGGGGG
>NZ_BAAILP010000332.1:83226-84399 GCF_054589055.1 Novosphingobium sp. 11B
TCATCTCGACGTCCGAGACGATGCCGTGCTCGGCGCAGAAATCGAGCATTTCCTGCGTCTCGGCAATGCCGCCGATCAGCGAGCCCGCGATCGTCTTGCGGCCGAAGATCATGCCGCCGACGTTGGGCGAGGGGTGCGGATGCTCGGGCACGCCCAGCATGACCAGCGCGCCGTCGCGCTTGAGCAGGCCGATATAGGTGTCGAGGTCGTGGCTCGCCGCGACCGAGTCGATGATCAGGTCGAACGTGCCGGTGTGCGCAGCCATTTCCTCGGCCTCGCGGCTGACCACCGCGCTGTCGGCGCCGAGGTCGATCGCGTCCTTGCGCTTGGCGGGCGTCGAGGTGAAGGCGACGACTTCGGCCCCCATGGCATGCGCGATCTTGATCGCCATATGGCCGAGACCGCCGATGCCGACGACGCCGACCTTCTTGCCCGGACCGGCGTTCCAGTGACGCAGCGGCGAGTACGTGGTGATGCCCGCGCAGAGCAGCGGCGCGACGGCGGCAAGCTGCTCCGCCGGGTGGCTGATCGAAAGGACGAAGCCTTCATCGACGACGATCCCGCGCGAATAGCCGCCCATGGTGTGGCCGGGCGCATCCGCCGTCTTGCCGTTGTAGGTGCCGACGAAGCCGTTCTCGCAATACTGTTCGAGATCGTCATGGCACGAACCGCAGTGGCCGCAGCTGTCGACCATGCAGCCGACGCCGACGGTGTCGCCGACCTTGAAGCGGCTGACTTCGCCGCCCACCGCGCTGACGGTGCCGACGATCTCGTGACCGGGAACGCAGGGGAAAAGGGTGCCGCCCCACTCGCTGCGCACGGTGTGCAGGTCCGAGTGGCACACGCCGCAATAGCTGATGTCGATCGCGACGTCGCGCGGGCCCGGCTCGCGCCGTTCGATGGTCATGGCTTCGAGGGGCTTGTCGCCGGCATGTGCGCCATAGGCGTTGACTTGCATGGAATGTCCTTGCTGTCGGAGGAAAATGGAAACTGGATCGGCACACGTGCCGCAAGTGCGAGATAGGCGCTTATCGCGCCAGCGATTAGTGCGTGCTTTCTTCACGTAGCGATGAGTGATGCTCACTATGCCGCGACAACTTGACCCCCACCCCGTCATTGCGAGCGCAGCGAAGCAATCCAAGGCGGTTTTAAAGCTGCCCTGGATTGCTTCGC